>NZ_JAWLIQ010000022.1:0-59550 GCF_033485175.1 Sporosarcina sp. YIM B06819
AGCAAGCGATAAAAGATGCTTGCGGTGCCTACAAAAAATTCTTCAATGGGAAAGCGAAGCATCCAACATTCAAATCGAAAAGAGGAACCGTGCCAAGTTTTTACCAGGATCCATTGAAAATCCGGTTTACAGCAACGCATGTAAAAGTGGAAGGATTTGCTGAAAACAAGCGGAAAAATAAGCAACAGATAAACTGGATTCGACTCGTTGAAAAGGATTGGATTCCTACCGGGAAAGGTGTGAAATATATCAATCCTCGCATTAGGTTCGATGGTTTACATTGGTGGATTTCTGTAGGTGTCATCGTTTACACCTGTCATGAATACCCGAAGAACGAAGGTATTGGGATTGACTTAGGTCTTACCAACTTAGGAATTCGCTCGGATGGCGCTGTCTATCCGAACATTAACAAAACGAAAAAAGCGAGAAAACTGGAAAAGAGAAAGCGGCGGTTACAGCGCAAGGTATCTCGAAAATACCAATACAATATGGAGGGAGAACGTTATAAGAAAACATGTAACATTATAAAAAGCGAGCAACAACTTTTAACCATTTCAAGACAACTAACGAATATTCGTCAAAACTACTTGCATCACATTACTTCTGAAATCGTGAACCGAAAACCAAAGTTTATCGTGTTAGAAGATTTGAATGTAAGTGGGATGATGAAAAACAAACATCTGGCCAAGGCAGTCCAACAACAGAAATTCCGTGAATTTAGAAGACAAGTGGCGTATAAAAGTGAGCGGAATGGCGTTCGATTCATACTTGCGGATAGGTGGTATCCCTCTTCTAAATTATGTTTTCATTGCGGGCAGTTGAAAAAAGATTTAAAGCTGTCCGACCGTCTATACATTTGTCCATGTGGGAACAGGGTAGATCGAGACGTTCAAGCAGCATTAAATCTAAAACGCTACGGTGAAAAGAGTACACCATGTCTGCAAATAGGCATGTGAATACTTGTAGGATATGTACCGATTCGTTAGTCGGGAATGGAAGGCTTTGGAGAGTTATCTCAAATGCAAGTAGCGAAAAAGCGGCGAAAGCAGATTCGATGAAGAAGCAATGAAACGTAAAAGTTAGGTGTTTTATAACTTTTTATAAGTTTTCTGTAACGGAGAGAACTAATGGATATTGATAAAATATTGCATGAAAAGTTTGGTTTTGAACAATTTAGACCGGGGCAAGAAGCGGTGATTCGTGATGTCATTACTGGCAAGGACACGCTTGCCATTTTGCCAACAGGAGTGGGAAAGTCGCTGTGCTACCAGCTGCCGGCCTATGTATTGCCTGGCACAGTGTTAATCGTTTCTCCACTCGTTGCGTTAATGGAAGACCAAGTAGCAATTATGAAAAAGAATGGTGAAAAACGTGTTGTTGCGTTGAACTCATTTCTATCATTTTCAAACAAGAAACGGATTTTGGCTGAACTAGGACGTTATAAATTCATCTTTATTTCACCTGAAATGCTGTTGCGTAAAAATATGGTCATGCTTCTGCGAACGTTGGAATTATCGTTAATTGTCGTCGATGAGGCGCATTGTATTTCGCAATGGGGCTTTGATTTTAGGCCAGATTATTTACGGATAGGCGAGTTGTTTGGACAACTGAATCGTCCAAGCGTTCTTGCACTGACAGCGACAGCGGATGATAAAGTTGTAGCTGACATCATTCAGTATTTGCAGCTCCAATCTCCGGCCATTCATCGCCAGTCGTTGGATCGCCCGAATATTTCCTATTCGATTATTAAAGTGGATAATGAAACTTTGAAAACTGAGTGGATTAAGGAACGAGTGACAGAGACAGTCGGTCCAGGCATCATTTATGTGGCGTCGCGAAAACGTGCAGATGAACTGGCTGTCACTCTTCGGGAGTTGGGGGTATCTGTTGCCTCTTATCATGCGGGGAAGGAACAGGAAGACCGCGCGTTTATCCAAGAGCAATTCATTACAGGGGAAATGAGTTGGATTTGTGCGACCAATGCATTTGGGATGGGTATACATAAAGACGATATTCGTCAGGTTATTCATGAGCATGTCCCTCAAGCAATTGCTGGTTATATTCAGGAGGTAGGTCGGGCGGGACGTGATGGCGAACAATCGGCAGCAACATTACTTTTTACACCGGATGATGAAGGAAGGATGCGTTTCATTGTCCAGGATGATATTCCGCAAGAATGGGAAATTAGGCATTATGAAAGCTGTATCGCAGAAAATATTCCGGCTGAAGAAGCGGCGGAAAGGGCTCAGATTAGCGAAACAGGCAAACGTGTCATAGACTATTATAGAGAACGGATGCCAATCGAAGAGGTTATTCAGCGTATGGCAGAATTAATTCAAGATAAAGAGGTACAACTACAAAAGATATTGCGTTTAGTTCGTTCGGAAAGATGTATTCGGGAAGAAATATTGTTGTTTTTCGGTGAATATTGTGATAGTTCTCCGGAGTTTTGCTGCTCCGTCTGTGGTACAGCCGATGGATTATGGTTAGAGCGACAAAAACCAATTGTTTCAGACAAACCGAAGTTAGATTGGGAGAAAAGACTTACTAAGCTACTAGGTTAACGGGTCTGTTAGCCGTTGATTTTTACGACAAAATTCGTCATAATGAAGGAATAGCACGATGTGATAGGAGAATGTGGTATGAAAAAAGATGATTATAAAACTGAATTTGAAGAACATAGGCAGGAAATTGATCAGGATGGTGATAGTCTTCCTTCGCGTGCCGAGGTGCATAGGAGAGGCCGTAAGTCGAAAAAGAAGCCCAGCCATTTACTGATTAATGTCATCCTAGGATTATTTACACTCATTCCAGTTATTATTTTGGTGTACGTTGTGTCTGATTTTTATAATCCAGGCAGTAACCCGGCAGCGAAAGATGGAGATACGGATGTGCGCTATGAAGAAACAGCAAATAATAAAGCTGATGTACAAAAAGATAATCTTGATAAGGATATAGCTTTGGGTGAGGATGACGAGGAAAAAAGCAAAGATGACGTTGGATCGAAGCCAGAACCTGAAAAAAAACCGGAAACTAAGCCAGTGGTGAACGTCAATCCTACTCCAGAAAAGAAACCAGAAGAAAAACCGCAACAACAGTCAACCGTAAAAACACATAAAGTGGCTAACGGCGAAACGCTTTACCGAATTTCTATCAATTACTACGGTTCGGATGTAGGAGTTGAAAAAATTAAAAGCGCGAATGGTTTATCATCGAATGACATTATGGTCGGGCAGACGCTCAAGATTCCTTGATTAAATACAAAATACAAAAAGGCAAAGGATCCTTTGCCTTTTTCTTATGGGAGGAGGGCATGGTTACGGTCAATAAAATGGTATGGATAGCCCTTTCAATGATGAGTGGATTTTTGGCATTTATGTTTATGAATGCAAGACAAAGAAACGTCATCTACCATGAAATGAATGTTGAAACAGGCAAAGCTGTCGATAAGCAACTCACGTTATTTTTTATCTCTGATATTCATCGTCGTAAAGTTGATGAGAAACTATTGGCGAAAATTCGTGACACTCATGAAATTGATGTTGTTATTATTGGAGGTGACCTTGCAGAAAAGGGGGTCCCACTAGCGAATATCGCTAAAAATGTCGAACATCTGGCACGACTTGGTCCGCTATTTTATGTATGGGGCAATAATGATCGTGAAGTCGGGGAACAAGAGATGAGAGACATTATTACACGTTATGGTGGCAAAATCCTTGATAATGACAGTGTGACCGTTCCCGGACATTCTAGTTGGGGGATATGCGGAACGGATGATCCTTCAAGTCGCAATGTTGATATTGATTCGACACTCCGCAATCATCATCAGTATGAGGAAATGATTGTTGTGACGCATACACCAGCCGTATTTAGAAAAGTGGAGCAGTTCTGTCGTCCTCGGCTGATGCTGGCCGGTCATACGCATGGCGGGCAAATTCGATTGGGGAAGTGGGGTTTGCAGGAAAAAGGTGAATTTCGACTGCATGATGGCCGTGCTAAACTGGTCAGCAATGGCTATGGCACGTCCACGCTGCCGCTGCGCCTTGGTGCCGCACCGGAATGCCATGTAATTACTATCAATTATGCAGAAAGTGTACCAAAGGAGTTGTGAATTTGGAAATGATACGAAAAGATGCAATCGTCGTTGGGGGCGGGCCGTGTGGTCTGTCTGCGGCAATTGAATTAAAGCAGTTGGGACTCGATGTGCTCGTCATTGAAAAAGGCAATATTGTAAACTCGATTTATAATTATCCGACGCATCAAACATTTTTCAGTTCAAGTATTAAATTGTCCATTGGCGATATTCCATTTATCACTGCGATTGATAAGCCGCAACGGAATGATGCACTTGTATATTATCGAAAAGTTACAGAGCTGAAAGAGATTGCCATTAATAGCTTTGAAAAAGTGGAAGATGTTAAAAAGGAAAGTGAAGGCTTTCGTATTGTGACAGATAAAGGCGAATATTTCGCTGGAAATGTGGTCATTGCAACGGGTTACTATGACAATCCAAATCGACTAGGCATAGCAGGAGAAGATTTGCCGAATGTCTTCCATTATTTCAAGGAAGCCCATCCGTTTTTCGGGAAGAAAGTGGTCGTAATAGGCGGCAAGAACTCGTCCGTCGATGCGGCACTTGAATTACAACGTGCTGGTGCATCGGTGACGGTTGTCTATCGCGGTTCCGATTATTCACCAAGCGTCAAACCTTGGATTTTACCTGGCTTTGATAGTCTCGTTCGAGCGGGTGACATTGATATGCATTTTAATGCGCAGGTTGTTGAAATTACAAATTCGACTGTAACGATTGAACAACAAGGGAAGACTTCTATCATCGAAAACGATTATGTTTTTGCGATGATTGGTTATCATCCGGATTATACTTTTTTGGAGAGTATCGGTATTTCTACTGATGAAGAAAGTGGTCGTCCTACTTTTGATGAAGAGACGATGGAAACGAATGTAGAGGGGCTCTTTATTGCTGGGGTTATCGCTGCAGGGAATAACGCAAATGAAATATTTATTGAAAACGGCAAGTTTCATGGGGGTATGATTGCTCGGGCTATCGGAGCAAAACGGACTGTTGTGAAATAATGTAAGGCTACCCTTTGACCTATTGGTTGTGAAGGGTAGCCTTTTTAGAATGTAAAGCTTTTGCTAACTTACCCCGAACAAAGTTCCAGCAGTAGCTTTAGGCGTGCTTTTTGGCCGCTTAACCCGTGCTCAAACCGAACACCCATATCCTTCAGCATTTTACCTCCGCCTTCATAAGCATAAATATCCTGTGCAATGCCATTAAAGCAACGTGAGACGACAATGACCGGAATATTGGCCTTCAGTAAATACTCAATGCCTGTCAGTAATGCTGGCGGTACGTTGCCTTGTCCTAGACCTTCTAGTACGACGCCGTCATAGCCGAGTGTAGCGATCGAATGGAGCATGTCTGATTCCATACCTGCATAGATTTTGAACATGGCTACTTTTTTTCGAATGGCATCCACAGGAAGGCAAATCCGAGCTAAAGGCGCATGGTGGAAATGAATCGCCGATTTGGTCACAATGCCAATAGGTCCATATTGTGGACTTTGAAAAGTTGAGACACTACTGCTATGTGTTTTCGTTACATTTGTCGCTGTATGAATTTCATCATTCAACACAACGAGAACGCCTTTGTCATTAGCATTATCGGCTGCGGCCACCCGGACGGCTGCCATCAGATTATAAACTCCATCCGCCCCGATTTCATTGGAAGAGCGCATGGCACCTGTTAGCACAATGGGAATGGCGTAGTTCGTCGAGAGTTCTAAAAAGTAGGCCGTTTCTTCAAGTGTATCCGTGCCGTGCGTGATAACAACACCATCGAAATGATTCGTTGCGGTTTGCTGTTCAATCATCATTTTCAATGTCAGCATATGCTCGGGTGTAATATGGGGCGATGGTAAGTTAAAAGCCTCCACCTCGGTAATGTTTGCGAACTGCTGAATGTTGTCAATCTCCATTGCTAGGGGATTTGCGGCACTTAAAATGACGCCGCCCGTTTCTGTATTTAACTGCATCGAAATGGTTCCGCCCGTATGGATTAATAGGATATTTTTCTTCAAACTGTAACCTCCTTTGAAAGGTAATTCATGGTATAATAGGTTGGAATGGGGGTGCGCCTATGATCATATTGCTTACTGTGGCAATTGCGCCGGGATTGGCGCTCTTCAGCTATTTTTATTTGAGAAAACAAATTGCAAAAGAACCATCACTTACATTATTTCATACATTCATATATGGTGCTATTATGACTTTTCCAATTATGTTCATTCAGCATGTTTTTGAGGAAGAAAATATTTTTTCTGAATACTTCATACGCAATGTTATTTTTACGAGTGGGCTCGAGGAATTTTTCAAATGGCTTATTCTACTTATTGCGATTTACCGTCATGTTGAATTTGAAGATGCCTATGATGGGATTTTGTATGGTGCAAGCGTGTCACTAGGATTTGCTACCGTAGAAAATATCATTTATCTACTGGCATTCGGTGCTGACGTTGCTTTCATGCGCGCGCTATTACCAGTTTCAAGTCATGCCTTATTTGGAGTCGTGATGGGGTATTATTTTGGCCGTGCAAAATTTGCTGTGGAATCTAATATTAATAAATATTTATTTCTAGCATTTCTCGCCCCATATTGCCTTCACTTTATGTATAACGGAATTTTTGCGATAAATGCTCTCTCCCAGTACTTAATCGTCCCGTTTATGCTATTCCTTTGGTGGTTTGGCTTAACGCGAGTTAAATATGCCCATACTTTCGCCATGCAGCAATTTAGACGAAAAACACGAACAATGACAAAATGATTCGGCTTATGCCGGATCATTTTTATTTTTACATTGCCTATAAATAATTTCGCCGACATTGGACAAACTGAAAGAAAAGGAGGAATGAATTTGAAAAAGCTGATCATTCGAATTATCACAGTCATCCTTCTCCTCGGAGGTGTATATGCTACGTCACCCGTTCAAATCGGAGCATTTAGTTCGCAAGTAGTGACACGCGGTGCTGCTGGCGATGATGTTATCGAATTGCAGTCGCGACTTCAGTACATCGGCTTTTATACGGGAACGATTGACGGTAAATTCGGCTATGGAACGTATTGGGCATTGCGAAATTTTCAAGCCAAGTATGGGCTCCCTATTGATGGAATTGCAGGAACGAAGACTAAAAAGAAGCTAACCGATGTTTCAAAGTATGATGAGAAATTTGTCAAAGATAATTTAAACAAAGGGAATAAATTTACACATTACGGTGGAAAACCACTATCATCCCAAGTGGCACAAGGGACAGGGAAAAAAGATACTATCCAAGCACCTTCCAAGTATTCGGAACGAGATATTCAGTTAATGGCGAATGCTGTGTACGGAGAGGCGAGGGGAGAACCTTATGATGGCCAAGTTGCGGTTGCGGCGGTCATTTTGAATCGGGTAGAGCACTCCGAATTTCCTGATTCAGTAGGTGGCGTTATTTTCCAACCGGGTGCATTTACAGCTGTCGCCGATGGTCAAATATGGTTAACGCCAAACGAGCGAGCAAAAGAGGCGGTCCTAGATGCCATCAATGGCTGGGATCCATCTGAAAATGCCATATATTATTTCAATCCCATTACCGCGACGAGTAAATGGATTTGGTCACGACCGCAAATTAAGAAAATTGGCTTGCATATTTTTTGTAGCTGATACAGGAGTGACGAAAGGAGGCTTTTTGCCGAGTTATGAAAAAATTGATATTTGTCTTAGTTTATTCCATAGCCGCATTATCCATTTTCTCCGTAGGGAAAGCAGCTGAAAATGAGCAACTTTCCATTGCGCTCAGTGGGCAATACGCTAGTAAGATAACAGATGCATCGCAGAAATTGGAGGAGCTTAATACGGCTGTTAAGAAGACGTTATTATTTAACGAATCTGACGGCTCTGAAAAAGCACGTGAAGATATTTGGAGATTGTCTTCTGACATCAAAAATTCCGTTTCATCATTACCATTAGACAACAGTTTTTCTACCTCATGGTTGAATTATCTTGGAAGGCTTGGCAACTATGCGAAAGAGGCTACTCGTGCAGAAGACCACACAGAGTACCACAAAGTTATGGCACAAGCTTCAAAAAATCTCAGTACATTAGCCGATGAATGGGAAGTCGCAACGGTTGGGATGGTCAATGGAAGACTGTCGATGGATGAGTGGAAGAACAGGCTGGACTCTACCGAGAAAGGACATGATTGGGCCGGAATGGGGACTGCGGTAAAGCAATATACGGAAAGTGATTTTCCGTTAACGGCCAGTGAATCGGATTCCATGAAGAAAAAAGATTTGCGTGATATGGCTGATGCTAAAGTGTCCAGTGAAGAGGCTGTTGATCAATTCAAAAGATTATTTCCGTCTGTATCCAATGAAATAATTGGTGTTGAAACGAGTAAGCCAGGATCACCTTATCCTTTTTATCATATTCGTTTTGCGGAAAATCAATCCATTGGCTATGTTGATATAACAGAAAAAGGAGGTCACGTCTTATCTTTCCTTTCTGAAAGGCCTTTCGGCAAGAAAAGCTTGCCATTTGACGATATTCAAAAAAATGCTGAAAAGTTTTTAAAAGATGCGGGGTATAAAGACCTCGTCTATGAAGAATCAAGGGAAAATAATACAGCCTGGCATTTTGTCTATGTAAGAGTTGAGCCAGAATATAAAGCGAAAGTATTTTCCGATGTGATTCATTTAAAGGTTGCCAAAGATAATGGCGGTATCGTTGGACTTGATGCTTCCGAATATATTCGAAAAGAAAAAACGGCACCACAGCCTATTGTGAAAATGGATTGGAAGAAATTTTTCCACTCCAATGTCACGGTTGCAAAGGAAGAGCTGGCGTATGTAGAAAATGACAGATTGGAACAGCGGTTAACGCATTATTTAACAGTTACAGTGGACGAAAATGGGGAAATTGGCACATATGCGGTTATTATTGATACGGAAACGTCTGAAGTGATTAAAACAGAGAAGTTGCAATAAAAAGCCATTGGAATTTCCTACCCTTCATGACATAATGGATAGAGGAATAGCATTAGGAAAGTACCTGATGCTGAACATTAAGACATGAGATGGTAGGTGTTTTGGAATGCTACTTTCGATCGGGACAATCATTGTCATCGACACGGACTTTACAAAAGATAGTGAGAAATATAAAAGTAAAGTAGTTGATATGGGCGACGGGTTTGTAATGGTTGATTATCCGACACATATCAAAACAGGAAAAACTGCATTTTTCTTGGATGGAACACAACTGCTTGTTTCTTTCGTAGACGACTTGAAAATGTCATATGCTTTTCGAACTGAAGTAAATGGTCGGTTAAACAAAGGGATCCCAATGCTTAGGTTAACTTATCCAGGTGACGAACAACTTATCAAAATCCAAAGACGTGAATTTGTCAGGGTGGAAACAGCACTTGATATTGCTGTTGAAAATAATGGCAAGATTAGTCGTTTGGTAGCTGAGGATTTAAGTGCGGGCGGAGTGGCGCTTAACCTTCCTGCAAGAGTCCCTTTCGAGGCAGAAGACATCGTTAATTTGACCATTGTTTTGCCATTCATGAACAAAGAAATAAAATATGTCAAGGTCAATGCAAGAACTATTAGAATTTGGGAAAAAGGCGGCAGAAAAATCGCGTCGTTACAATTTGAGAACATTGAACCGATGGACAGTCAATCTATTATTCGATTTTGTTTCGAGCGGCAGTTAAAAATGAGAAATAGATAAAAAATGATCAAGGGGAAAGTCTGCGTGAAGGGGACTTTTCCCTTTTCTATATGTTACAATGTTGTCGAAATGACTACGGGGGTAGATGACATGACAAGAGTTATAAAAATCGCAATCGACGGTCCTGCTGCAGCTGGAAAAAGTACAATTGCCAAAATGACAGCTGAAAAACTAGGGTATACGTATATCGATACGGGTGCAATGTACCGAGCACTTGCGCATAAAGCGATAAGCCACAGCATAGATACTAGTAACGGTGAAGAACTTCACAGTTTGTTGATGGAGACAGAAATTGTGTTATCTCCGTCTAAAGCAGGGCAAGCAGTTATCGTGGATGGTGTTGATGTAACAAAAGAAATACGATCGCAGCAAGTAACGGCACAGGTATCCGCTGTTGCAGTCCATTCAGGAGTCCGTGAGCTAATGGTTGAAAAACAACGTCAACTTGCGGAAGGGACGGGTGTTGTGATGGATGGACGTGATATTGGGACAGCTGTTCTGCCAAATGCGGAACTGAAGATTTTTATGACGGCATCTGTGGAGGAGAGGGCATTGCGCCGCCATATTGAAAATATTCAGCATGGCATCACAACATCTCTTGATGAATTGAAAGCTGAAATTAGTGAACGGGATCGTGCGGATAGTGAAAGGGAAGTTTCTCCGCTATGCCAAGCACAAGACGCTGTACTGATAGATACGACATCAATGTCAATTGAAGAAGTAGCGAATCAAATCAGTGAACTTGCTGAAAAGAGGATACGTCTATGAACTTATACCCGCTAGGAAAGTTTTTGTGTAGTGCTATCTTTTATCCGCTTTATCGAATTAAAGTGATTGGCAAGGAGAATTTTCCGGAGGAGGGAGGCGTCCTTCTTTGTACGAACCACATTGCAAATGTTGATCCACCAGTTGTGGGGATTACTTGCCCAAGGACGGTTCACTTCATGGCGAAAGAAGAGCTTTTCAGTGCACCTATTCTAAAAAATGTGCTTCCAAGTGTTAATGCTTTTCCTGTAAAGCGAGGTATGAGTGACAGGGAAGCGTTTCGCAAGGCGTTGAAAATCCTTAAAGCAGGAGATGTTGTCGGCTTGTTTCCTGAAGGGACGAGAAGTAAAACAGGTGAATTAGGGGAAGGTCTTGCGGGTGCTGGTTTCTTTGCGCTGAAGGGGGAAGCGGTCGTCATGCCTTGTGCGATTATCGGGCCGTACAAGCGCTTCGCTAAGTTAAAAGTTGTCTATGGCAAGCCGATTGACGTAGCGCCTTATCGTGAAAGACGTGCTTCATCCGAAGAAGTGACCGCGGTCATTATGGATGAAATTCGAAAACTGATTGAACTGCATAAGAAATAAAATAAGTGTAAATTTTTGTTTTTATCAATTGTTTCGAATAATATAGAAGTAGAATTCTTTATAGAGGAGGACTACATAATGACTGAAGAGATGAACTTGGAAACGGTGAACAGCTACAATGAAGGTGATCGGGTTACTGGGAAAGTGACGAAAATTGAAGACAAATCGGTGACAGTTGAAATTACGGGTGCACCGTTTGATGGTGTAATTCCAATTAGTGAATTGTCCAGCCTTCATATTGAAAAAGCTGCGGATGCAGTTGCAGAAGGTGATGAACTTGAATTGATCATCATGAAGGTGGAAGATAACACGTACGTCCTGTCAAAACGGAAAGTCGATGCAGAAGACTCATGGGATTCTTTAGAAGAAAAGTTTAACAACAAAGTAACAATTGAAACAGAAGTAAGAGATGTCGTCAAAGGCGGACTAGTCGTAGACCTTGGTGTACGTGGTTTCATCCCAGCGTCTCTTGTGGAAGATTATTTCGTTGAATCATTTGAAGAGTATAAAGGACGGACGATGACATTTAAAATCGTCGAGATGGACAAAGAGAAAAACCGACTCATCCTTTCTCATCGTGCAGTTATTCAAGAAGAGAAGGAATCGCAAAAAGGGACTGTGTTGGAAAATCTTAAAGAAGGTCAAGTGTTGGAAGGAACTGTCCAACGATTGGCATCATTCGGGGCTTTCGTTGATATTGGTGGGGTAGATGGACTTGTCCATATTTCACAATTATCGCATGATCATATTGACAAAGTGTCAGACATTCTCAAAGAAGGCGACAAAGTGAACGTGAAAATCCTTTCTGTCGACCGCGATTCAGAACGAATTTCATTGTCGATTAAAGAAACATTGCCTGGACCTTGGGAAGGAATTGAACACAAAGCACCAAAAGGAGCTGTGTTGACAGGGACTGTAAAACGTCTCGTGTCATACGGTGCATTTGTGGAAGTATTGCCAGGTGTCGAGGGGCTTGTCCATATTTCACGCATTTCCCATAAACATATTGGCACGCCTCATGAAGTATTAAAAGAAGGTCAACAAGTTGATGTGAAGGTATTAGAAGTCAATCGTGAAGAAAAACGTCTGTCTTTAAGCATCAAAGATTTGATTGAAAAAGAAGACAACAGTAACTCCTCCTATGGGGACTATGAGATGCCTGAAGAAGCATCTGGCTTTTCATTGAGCGATGTAATTGGGGATCAGCTGAAGAAGTTTTCAAACTAATACTGCCATTTTGGACGGTATGTGAACAAATATGAGCAAGTACTTGCATAGATGATGATGCTTTTATAGCATCATCATCTTTTTTGTGTATAATATGAAGAAGATAAGCTGGAAGGATGTATGATTATGACTAAACCAACAGTGGCGATTGTCGGAAGACCAAACGTCGGGAAATCGACAATATTTAACCGAATCGTTGGAGAACGAATTTCGATTGTAGAAGATGTTGCGGGTGTTACTCGTGACCGCATTTATAGCTCGGCAGATTGGCTGAGCCATGACTTTAACCTCATTGATACGGGTGGGATTGATATCGGGGATGAGCCTTTTCTTGAGCAAATTCGTTCGCAAGCAGAAATTGCAATTGACGAAGCCGATGTTATTATTTTCCTTGTGAATGGTCGTGAAGGTGTCACTGACGCGGATGAGCAAGTGGCTAAAATTTTGTACAAAACGAAAAAACCTGTCGTTCTTGCGGTAAACAAGATTGATAATCCCGATATGCGGGATATGATTTATGATTTTTACTCACTAGGATTTGGAGATCCTTACCCGATTTCAGGTTCTCACGGACTTGGGCTTGGGGATTTACTGGATGAAGTCGCAAAAAGCTTCCCAGAACCAGGCGATGAACCTATAGAGGATGATGTAATTCGCTTTTCATTAATCGGTAGACCGAATGTTGGAAAATCATCTCTCGTCAATGCATTTTTGGGCGAAGAACGTGTCATTGTCAGCAGTATAGCTGGAACAACGGTAGATGCTATTGATACCTCATATGTATATGATGGACAAAAATATAAGATTATTGATACAGCAGGTATGCGTAAAAAAGGAAAAGTTTATGAAAACGTCGAAAAGTACGCTGTGCTTCGTGCGTTAAAAGCAATTGACCGCTCCGATGTCGTTCTCATCGTCATCAATGGAGAAGAAGGTATTCGTGAAATGGACAAGCGAATTGCAGGTTATGCAGAAGACGCTGGAAAAGGCGTTATGTTTGTCGTTAACAAATGGGATGCTGTTGAAAAAAATGATAAAACGATGAATAAATATATTGAGGATATTCGTGATAACTTCCAATTTCTTGATTATGCACCAATTTCATTTGTATCAGCAAAAACAAGGCAGCGTGTGACAACATTGTTCGATAAAGTTAAGCAAATTAGTGAAAATCATGCACTACGCATTCAATCAAGCGTCTTGAATGAAGTGGTAGAGGATGCTGTTGCTAGAAATCCAGCACCATCAGAAAAAGGTCGCCGTCTGCGTATATACTATGCGACACAAGTTGCCGTTAAGCCGCCAACGTTCGTTGTCTTTGTCAATGAACCTGAAATTATGCACTTTTCATATGAGCGCTTTTTACAAAACCGCCTTCGAGAATCATTTGGCTTCGAAGGAACACCAATTCGACTCATTACACGAGCAAGAAGCTAAATAGCTTTATCTGAATTCAGATAAAGCTAGGCAACCTAAGTGCGCCACGTCCTGTGGCAATGACTGCATGACCTACAAGGAAGGATGCAATTCAATCCTTTCCCCCTGTAGGCCCCAAGCTCGAAAAAATCCGGACGCAATCACGCCGAGGCGCGATTGATATTAGGAGAAAGGATGTAACCAATGGAGAAAGTATCTGTTATCGGCGCTGGAAGCTGGGGAACGGCAATTGCCTTTGTTCTTGCAGAAAATGGCCATGACTGTCTACTGTGGGCAAGACGCCCCGTCCAATCCGCTGAAATAAATGATGAACATACGAATCATGATTATTTGCCAGGGGTTTCTTTGCCGACAACTTTAACAGCGACATCCGATTTGAAAGCAGCAGCGATGCACGGTGATATCGTGATCATCGCTGTTCCGACAAAAGGGATACGTCAAATATGCTCTGAACTCAATAGTATGGTGATTGGGCGCAAACTCATCGTCCATGTTTCAAAAGGAATTGAGCCAGATTCATTGAAGCGGATATCTGAAATGATTGCAGAAGAGTTGGACCCTGCAAATGTACAGGCCATTGTAGCGCTTTCTGGGCCAAGTCACGCGGAGGAAGTTGTGCTAAGGCACCCAACAACAGTGACAGCTGCTTCAGTCGATTTAGAGTCGGCAGAACGCGTGCAAGACATGTTTATGAATAAATATTTCCGCGTTTATACAAATCCGGATATTGTAGGCGTGGAAATTGGAGCGGCTCTTAAAAATGTCATGGCGTTGGCCGCAGGTATTTCTGATGGACTCGGGTATGGCGATAATGCAAAAGCTGCCCTGATCACGCGTGGTTTAGCAGAAATATCGCGACTTGGTATGAAGATGGGCGCAAATCCTTTGACGTTTTCTGGGCTAACAGGCCTTGGTGATCTCATCGTGACTTGTACGAGTGTTCATTCACGTAACTGGAAGGCGGGCAACATGCTCGGCCAAGGGAATAGCTTAGATGAGGTCGTTTCTGGAATGGGAATGGTCATAGAAGGTGTCAGGACAGCTAAAGCAGCCCACCAGCTTGCAATCCTCCACGATGTCTCTATGCCGCTGGCAGAAGCACTCTATTCTATTTTGTTTGAAGATGTTCCTCCAAAAGAAGCGGTTGACCAATTAATGAACCGGATGAAAAAGCAGGAAGTAGAAGATTTATTTGACCATCGCTGAATTGAATCGGATTGTGGTATCAGTATTTAGCACTGTGCATTCTTTTTTTGATTTTTAAGAAAGGGGGACCTCTCTTGTCCTCGATGGATAAAATGTGGCTGTCCTTTTACGCAATGGGATTCATGGTTATTTCCATGGGTCTTATTTATGCGAGCCGACATAAGCTTCAAAATAAAGTACTTAAATTATTGTTTGCCATCATCGCTTACGCTCTACTTATTTTCTCGTTTTTAGCGATGATTTACCTTGTGTTTAATGGCCCGACAGGAGGAGTATGATGAAATTGACAGTGAAAAAAATGGGGATTGTCTTGCTTTCCTCTATCATGTTACTCCTTTCAGGTTGTATGTATCCAGATGATGAAACGGCGGCTCAACAAACGCCTTATGCAGATCAATTGGAGACCATTCAAAAAGCAGTTAATGCCTACCAGGAAAGTACGGGGGGCTTGTTGCCGATTAAAACAAGGGATCTTGAAACGGATATCTATATTAAATATCCAATTGAGTTTTCCAAAATCGTACCAGCTTACACAGAAAAACTACCCACGAATAGCTATGAAACAGGTGGAATTTATCAATATGTGCTAATGGATGTTGAAACGACCCCAACTGTCAAACTGGTAGATTTACGCTCTGCGGAACGGATTCGTGAATTAAATTTGCGCAAAAATATCAATGGACGTGTGCCATTTAAAGATGCTGTGGGCGAAAATGTCTATGAAATTGATTTTAAAACGATGGGCTTCAAGGAACCGTTAACTGTTCCAAGTCCATATTCGGATACTTTGTTGCCAATTGTCATTGGAGGAGATGGGATATTTTATATCGACTATTCCATTGACTTGAATCGTATACTGCAAGAACAACAACCCGATGTGAAACAAGGAGAAGATATTCGCTATCTATTGTCGGATAATTACCCCGTGTTACCGGCCTATTCACGACCTTATACAGTGAATGAGCAGAACGAACCTATCTTTATGAAATAAATCAAACACGCGCCGGCGTGTTTGCGTCCAGATTTTGAATTGAGCTTGCTCAATTAATTCCTTTCAAAATCTGTGACATCCGCCGGAGGCTTAACTTTATTCAGTGAAGTTGTGAACACTCACTGAATAAAGTTAAAAAACGTTTCGTGCCACGCGCATGAAACGTTTTTTTGATACATAAACTAATATGCGCAGAAAAGGAGGGCGATGGAGTGAAAGAAGAATTGTATGAAAGTTTAGCTAGACGTACAGACGGTGATATTTATATCGGAGTTGTTGGCCCTGTTCGTGTAGGGAAATCTACATTCGTGAAAAGGGTAATGGAAGAAGTCGTCATTCCGAATATGACGGAGGCGTCAGATCGGATTCGAGCACAGGACGAACTGCCACAAAGCTCACCAGGGCCCGTTATTATGACTTCGGAACCGAAATTTGTGCCTGCACAGGGGACATCGGTAGCAGTGGGAGATGGTGAACTGAAATTCCAAATCCGGCTTGCTGATTGTGTCGGCTATGTAATTGACGGTGTGAAAGGTTATGAAGATGAGGATGGCCCGAAATACGTTCATACGCCATGGCATAATGAGCCAATCCCATTTGAAGAGGCGGCACGTATCGGAACAGACAAAGTGATTCGGGATCATTCTACCATCGGTATTCTCGTCACAACGGATGGCACAGTCAATAATATTCCGCGGGCTGCTGCTGAAATTGCGGAAGTTGAAATTATTAATAAATTGAAAGACATTGGTAAACCTTTTGTTATCGTTTTGAACTCTAAGATGCCAGCTAACGATAAAACGGTAGCCCTGAAACACCAGTTACATGAAACGTATGGAGTACCTGTTATCGCAATCAGTGCAGACCAATTGAATGCACAAGAAATTCAACTCATTTTAAAAGAAGCGCTGTATGAATTCCCGATTACGGATATCGATATTCAAAAGCCGGACTGGATGGATGTACTTGGTAGTGAGCATGAGTTAAATGCCAATATCGATAGGGTCATCAATGAAGGTTTTCTCGAAGTATCCAAGATTCGTAAAGTGCAGGAGCTTGCAGAGCGATTAAAGGATGAGAAGTATGTCAGAAACGCTGAAGTCATCGAAGTAGATGCAGGCAAAGGTAGAGCAATTGTGAAAATTGACATGGATGAACAGGCCTTCAGAGAAATTTGTGAAGGCATTACTGGACAGGAAATTGGGACCAAAAAAGATTGGTTGTTATTTGTGAAAGAAGCTGCCAAAGCGAAAAAGTCTTATAATATGTATGCGGAGGCAATTGAAACAGCTAGAAAACAAGGATATGGTGTTGCACTTCCGACGATTGAGGATTTCAATCCTTCTGCACCGGAATTGATTAAACAGAACAACTTTTTTGGTGTACGCATGAAAGCGACGGCACCGTCACTTCATATTATTCGAGTCGATATGGAAGCGGAATTTTCCCCTCTTATTGGTTCCGAATTTCACAGCCATCATCTATTAAAAGAATTAAAGAATGCTTATTTGCATGACAGAGAGGCACTGTGGGAAACTCAACTTTTTGGTACCCCGCTTCATGAGGTTATGAAGGAAAGTATCCGCTTTAAAACGGCTTCTGTTCCACAAAATGCAAGAAAACGTCTACGTGAAACAATCGAGCAAATGGTCAACGACGGTAATAAAGGCATGATTACTTTTATCGTATAAAGGGAAAAGATCCGTCAAAAACGGATCTTTTTCTGCGTTTTTGTGTAGAAAGCGCATGATAATGGGGAAATAACGATAATATTGTTGCGTCGCGGATTTTGTTGTGATACTCTTTTTACAGTATTAAAGCTTGGTGAATTCCTTTGAGGGGAGGTGAATGGTGTGAATAAAACAGAATTGATTAACTCAGTGGCTGAAGCAGCAGGTCTAACAAAGAAAGATGCTACAAAAGCTGTTGAATCTGTATTCGAAACGATCCAGTCTACTCTTGCAAAGGGTGATAAAGTACAACTGATTGGTTTCGGAAACTTTGAAGTTCGTGAGCGTGCAGCTCGTAAAGGACGTAACCCGCAATCTGGGGAAGAAATCGATATTGCTGCAAGCAAAGTTCCTGCTTTTAAAGCGGGTAAAGCGCTTAAAGACGCAGTGAAATAATTTTTTAGCTTACATAGAAGTCCGTCCGGCGTATCTGATTATCAGGTACTTTGGTCGGACTTCTTTCCTTTTACCGCTAAAAAGAAGTAAGTGAACTGTACGGAAATGAGCGAGTATGCTACTATTTTTGTTGGAATAGCTTTATCAGGGAGGAATGCAGTTCGATTCCTCCCTGATAAAGCTTCCGGCGGATGTCACAGATTTTGAAAGGAGCTAAGGAGGGCAGTCTAATTGCGAGATATCTAGAAAGTGCCTTAATTTCTGCAAAGAACACAGAAATACGGCAAATCGAACCCTGCGCAGTTCGATTCGCAACAAGGAAGGATACAGTTCAATCCTTCCCCACTGTAGGCCTCCCGCTCGATTCAAAATCTGGACGCAATTACGCCAAGGCGTAATTGATTTTCGACTTTAGGAGGATTCGTTATGTTAAATGATGTCGATTATAGGAAGATAGAGAAGGCAGTTACAATGATCCTTGAAGCAATCGGTGAAAATCCGAAACGTGAAGGTCTGATCGATACTCCGAAGCGAGTTGCGAAAATGTATGCCGAAGTATTCGAAGGTTTAAACAAAGATCCAAAAGATTATTTTAAAACGGTTTTCCACGAAAATCATGATGAAGTTGTACTTGTCAAAGATATCCCTTTCCACTCGATGTGCGAACATCATCTTGTACCATTTTTCGGACATGCACATATAGCATACATACCACGTGACGGCGCAGTTGCTGGACTTAGTAAATTGGCAAGGGCAGTCGAAACAACTGCCAGAAGGCCCCAATTACAAGAAAGAATTACATCCACAGTGGCAGATGCCATGATGGACATGTTGAATCCAATCGGTGTCTATGTCATTGTTGAGGCAGAGCATATGTGTATGACGATGCGAGGCATTAAAAAACCGGGTGCAAAAACTGTGACAACAGTGGCACGAGGTATTTATGAACAAGACGATGTAAAACGGGCTGAAATTTTGTCACTTATTAAAATGACTTGAGTCCTTTGCGGGCAAGTTCTTTTTTATGATATGATGAGTCAGTATATAACAGACGGGAGCGGTAAATATGACACAACCTGACTATATTGTGATTAAAGCACAAGAGGATGGCGTAAACGTCATCGGATTGACGCGAGGCAATGATACAAAGTTTCATCATACGGAAAAATTAGACCGTGGTGAAGTCATGATTGCCCAGTTTACTGAACATACGTCAGCGATGAAAATACGCGGCAAAGCCGACGTTCATACGGCATATGGTGTTGTGTCAAGCGAAGCGAAAGACTAATTCGTCTATGACACACTCTTCCGGAGACGTCTTTGAATGGAGATCCGACGATGGAAAGACAAAAAATTAAACAGTATATCGAAAAATATAGTAGTGAATTAGAGCGAGCCTTGCACGAGCCCATTGTAGACAGGGACGCTGGGCAGCTACCAATGGACACTGCGAAAGCTTTCTTCCTTCTGTTACCAATGTTGAACGGGGAACGATGGACGGAGCGTTTAAACACAGCAGCAATCGCTGTGGGCGCTGTCCATGCTGCATTTGATGCACACGATACGATTGATGTGTCAGATGCTACATCCAAGCAGCAACAGCTCACAGTACTATCAGGCGATTATTTTAGTGGGGTCCATTATCGACTTCTTGCGTCAATTCCAGAATTAGGCTTCATTCAATCGTTGTCACAAACAATTGGGCGCATTAACGAGGTGAAAACCACACTTCACCAACAGCTACCTGACGAACCTGAACAATTGATTGAGGCTGTTCGAATCATTGAGGCGGGATGTATAACGGATTTCTTGCATACATTCGGTTTTTCACGCTACGTAATGCTTGCTAATGCAGCATTGCCGCTTCTTTGTTTGGAAGATGGAAATGGAGCAAAGACAAGTCATGCGACGCAACTGCTGCATGACGAACTGCGGGAGGCCCTTCAGGCGTCAGATTTTCTGGAGCCATTTTTACAACAGGAAATCCGTAGCCTAGCGTTGCCACTTTCTCGGAAAATCGAATTGACCCTAAAGAAATGAGGAATGCCCCTTGGTAACTTCTAAAGAGCAAAAGGTCCATAAAGTCTTTGAAAAAATATCTGTCGATTATGATAAGATGAATTCCGTCATCAGTTTTAACCAACATAAAAAATGGCGTAATGATATCATGATGCGGATGGATGTTCGTGAAGGATCACAAGTATTAGACGTCTGTTGTGGGACGGCAGATTGGACGATTGCGCTAGCTGATGCAGTTGGAACTACGGGTCATGTAACAGGTCTTGACTTTAGTGAAGGTATGCTAGAAGCAGGTCGACCTAAAACTGCTCAATATCCTAATATTAAGCTTGTCCAAGGCAATGCGATGGAGTTACCTTTCTCGGATAATTCATTTGACTATGTGACAATTGGCTTCGGATTGCGTAATGTACCGGATTATTTGACGGTATTGAAAGAAATGAACCGTGTTCTAAAGCCGGGTGGTATGATTGCTTGCTTGGAGACTTCTCAAACTGAAATTCCAGTTTATAGGCAAGTGTTCCGATTCTATTTTAAGTTTATTATGCCTGTCCTCGGAAAAGTATTTGCGAAAAGCTATAAGGAATATTCATGGCTGCAAGAATCAGCAGATGATTTTCCTGGTAAGAAACAGCTTGCACAGCTATTTACAGAAGCAGGCTTTGCAACAGTGTCCTATAAAACATATAGTGGTGGTGCGGCGGCAGGCCATGTAGGGTATAAACAATAAAGACCGCGGGGGAAGGTAATCGTTTTGGAGAAATTGAAGTTAATGACACTTTATGCCGATTTTCGAAAGGACATCGCATATATAGAAAAGGAACTTGAACGATCCGTCCATTCCTCTTCCCCAATCATCCAGCAAGCATCACTGCATTTACTTCGTGCTGGTGGAAAGAGAATACGTCCTATTTTTGTGATTTTGGCTTCCAAATTTGGTTCCTATTCTTTGGAGGACGTATCGAAAGTAGCAGTGTCTCTTGAGCTTGTCCATATGGCATCTCTTGTCCATGATGATGTCATCGATGATTCAGATATACGTCGGGGCTTTGAGACGGTGAAGGCACGCTGGGATAACCGGATAGCCATGTATACAGGGGATTTTATCTTTTCTCGTGCGCTGACATCCATCGGAGAGATTGAACTACCAGCTGTTCATCAGTTACTTGCAAAGACGATGCTTGAAATTTGCAAAGGGGAAATCATCCAGATTGATCATCAACGAAAAACTGATCAGACAATCCGTGATTATTTGCGCCGCATTAAACGTAAGACAGCACTGTTGCTATCGTCAAGCTGTGAGTTGGGCGCTCTTGTCTCACAAGCAGATTCGGCTGTTGTGGGGAAAATGCGTCGATTCGGTTATTATGCAGGAATGGCATTTCAAATTGTGGATGATATTCTCGATATTACTTCGACGGACAAACAGCTTGGAAAACCGGCGGGTAGTGATTTATTGAACGGACATTTGACGTTGCCTATTTTATACATAAAAGATGACCCTGTCTTTCAACCGTATATGGAGCGTTCGTTTGACGGAACATTAACAGAATGTGAGCGGGATGAGATGCTTGATTATATTCGGGGAACAGGCGCCATTGAGCAAGCGCAACAAGTGAGTGATTTATATTTGCAAAAAGCACTCAATGAATTAGACAACTTGCCTAAGGGAGATGCGAAAAAAGCATTCGTGCAAATTGCTGAATTTATTGGGAAACGTAAATATTAATTGGTTTTTAGTTGAAAGATAAAGCGCTGGATGGTACGATCGACAAGGAGAAATCCGGATACATACAAGAAGGAGTGTTTACACATGGAAAGAACATTTTTAATGGTTAAGCCTGACGGCGTACAACGTAATCTAATCGGTGAAATCGTAGGCCGTTTTGAAAGCAAAGGATTTAAACTTGTAGGCGCGAAACTTATGCAAATTACACCAGAACTTGCTGCGCAACATTACGGTGAGCATAAAGAACGTCCATTCTTCGGCGAACTTGTTGACTTCATTACTTCAGGTCCTGTATTTGCAATGGTATGGGAAGGCGAAAACGTGATTTCTGTTGGTCGTCTAATGACAGGCGCAACAAACCCGAAAGAATCTGCACCAGGAACAATTCGTGGTGACTTCGCAGTTACTGTCGGTAAAAACATCATTCACGGTTCTGATGCACCGGAATCAGCAGTTCGTGAAATCGGTCTTTTCTTCAATGAAGCAGAGCTTGTTTCTTATGATAAAACAATGAATAACTGGATTAACTAATCCATAAATATCCGTAAAAACAGCCTTGCATTCGTGCTCGGCTGTTTTTTTTATTCCGTAATTGCTTCTAATCGGCTATACTAGAAGGAACATATGAACGGGAGGGGTTACATTGCCGGATTATGCCGCATTTATCGGAAATATTAAGAAGAAGACGGGCATCGATTTATCACTGTATAAAGAAGCCCAAATGAAGAGGAGACTTACATCTCTTTATGAGAAAAAAGGTTATCGAAATTTTAAGGATTATTTCGAGGCGATACATAATGATAACGAGTTGCTTGAAGAATTTCTTGACAGGATGACGATCAACGTCTCCGAATTTTACCGCAATGCCCAGCGATGGGATGTGCTTGAAAAAAAGATTTTCCCGAAGTTGCTTGCTCAAAATAAAAAACTGAAAATTTGGAGTGCTGCTTGCTCGACGGGGGAGGAACCTTATTCCCTAGCGATGGTATTATCTTCGCATGTGCCCGTACGTGATATCGCTATTTTAGCGACGGACCTCGATTTAGGTGTTATAGAGCGGGCGAAGGTTGGTCTTTATCCTGAAAGGTCATTGAAGGAAGTACCAGCACCGGTCGTGAAGCAGCATTTTAACAATGATGGTCATTTTTTTCAGGTGAAAGATGAAATCAAGAAGACGGTAACGTTTAAACAGCAAAATTTGCTGGAAGATCGCTTTGATACTGGCTTCGATTTAATTGTTTGTCGCAATGTCATGATTTATTTCACAGAGGAAGCAAAAGATCAAATTTACATGAATTTTTCCAAGTCTTTGAAAACGGGCGGAATTCTTTTTGTCGGGAGTACTGAACAGATATTCAATCCGGCTAAGTATGGTTTCGAGTCTGAAGATACGTTCTTTTACAGAAAAGTATAAGAAAGTTCGAAATATCCGGGTATCTTTCCGGATATTTTTCATATAAACATATAGTCAAACGGACTTTACTCTGGTAAGGTGCTATAAAGTGAAACTTCAGTCAGTGGGGCGTTTTCCCCCCGCTGGCTGTTAGTTGAACCAATCGGGCATTTACGGGCAGTTGAAACTCAGGCTAACCTATTTGTTAATCCGAAGTTTATAGTGAATGCCTTACTGCCCGTTAATGCGGGATAAAACAGATAGTTGGAGGGGGAAATGAAATGAGGTATTTTACAGCAGGAGAATCACATGGTCCGCAATTGACGGCAATTATTGAAGGGCTACCTGCCCAAATGGAATTGACGGCTGAAATGATTAATGGTGAACTGTCAAGACGGCAGGGAGGGCATGGCCGTGGCAGACGGATGCAAATCGAAAAAGATCAGGTTATCATCTCGTCAGGAGTTCGTCATGGCAAGACGTTAGGCTCTCCAGTAACGTTGACGGTGGTCAACGATGATTGGAAGCATTGGACATCCATTATGGGCATCGAGCCATTGCCAGAGGACGTTAAACCAGAAGATGTGAAGAGACAGATTACAAGACCGAGACCGGGTCATGCGGATCTTGTGGGGGGCATGAAGTACGGCCATCGCGATTTACGCAATGTGTTGGAACGATCATCTGCTCGTGAGACAACAATGCGCGTAGCAATTGGAGCGGTAGCGAAGCAGTTTTTGCGTGAATTAGATATTGAAACGGTCGCTCATGTAACTGATATTGGCGGATTCACAACAAACCCAGATACATATGCAGGAAAAGGGGCGCAGGAGTTACGTGACATCATTGAAAATGACCCTGTTTACTGTGCAGACCCTGAAGCATCTAAACAGATGGTGCAGGCCATCGATGATGCAAAAGGCCGTGGAGACACAGTTGGTGGTGTTGTAGAGGTCATTATTGAAGGTTGTCCTCCGGGTATCGGCAGCTATGTTCAATTTGATCGTAAAATGGACGGCAAACTTGCTGGGGCGATGATGAGCATCAATGCATTTAAAGGTGTGGAAATCGGACTCGGGTTTGATATGGCGAAAATGCCAGGCAGTCAAGTGCATGATGAAATTGCTTGGAATGAAGAACAGGGCTATACCCGCAAGTCTAATCGTTTGGGCGGTCTTGAGGGTGGGATGACAACAGGTATGCCGATTGTTGTCAGAGGTGTTATGAAGCCGATCCCTACGCTCTACAAGCCCCTTGAAAGTGTGGATATTGATACAAAAGAGGCGTTTGTGGCTACGATTGAGCGTTCAGATCCTTGTGCAGTCCCAGCAGCTTCCGTTGTAGCAGAGCATGTCATTGCTACTGAAATGGCTAAAGCCATTATGGAGGAATTCCGCTCAGATACGATGGACGGGCTTAAAAAGGAGATTGCACAATACAGACGCTACGTAAAGGAGTTTTAACTATGGGGAAACTGACGGTCAACATTAAGAATCATGAATACGATGTTCATATTGGTCAGCATACCTATGCGTTGTTTGCCACTGATTATGCGGAACTCTTTGAACGTGCGGATCGAATCGCGATCCTAGCAGACGAACAAGTGGCCACCATCCATTTACCGCTCCTGCAACAAGCGTTGACATTCACCAATCGTGACGTTGTCGTGAAAACAGTGCCGGCGGGCGAAAGTTGTAAAACGCCTGCTGTCTATGTTGATTGTCTGTCATTTTTGTTAAATGAAAAATTCACGCGCGACTCGCTAATCATTGCGTTTGGTGGTGGTGCTTGTGGCGATTTAACTGGATTTGTCGCAGCGACGTTTATGCGCGGTATCCGTTTCCTGCAATGTCCGACAACGATTTTGGCTCATGATAGTGCGGTGGGCGGAAAAACGGCGATTAATATGCCGGAAGGGAAAAATATGGTAGGCTCCTTCCATCAACCGTCTGGTGTTTTCTTTGATACGTCTCTTTTTACCACCTTACCAGCGAAAGAAATTCGGTCGGGTATGGCAGAATTATTGAAACATGCTTTGATATCGGATGGAGAGTGGTCGGACGAATTACTGTCCAATCCCTCTTTCTCACAACCTGCTATTGATTGGTTGTCCGCTGAACTGCTGAAAGGCACTGAGGTGAAGGCTAAAATTGTAGCAGAAGATGAATTTGAACATTCCACGAGGAAATACCTTAATTTTGGTCATACATTTGGTCATGCGGTGGAAGCAGCATGTGGGTTTGGCGGCTTGAGCCACGGGGAGTCCGTAATGATTGGTATGGCTTACAGCCTCATTTTAAGCGAGCGACACGGTACGATTGATGAACAATTTACAAAACGCTTCATTGTGTTTTTGGATAAACATGGATATACATTCCAACCGATTTATGATCATACATTCGAAGTATTTATGAATTATATGGAAAAAGATAAAAAAGCTTCTTTTGGAAGGTTGAATTTTGTATTGCTGGACACAGTGGGCAATCCATTTGTCAAAGAACTATCAAAAGAGCAGTGCGAGGAAGCCTTTGAACAGCTAAGGCGACGCGTAGAAGGGAATGGGACACTATGATGGTTAGAGGATTACGAGGTGCAACGACTGTCGAATTAGACGACGAGCAGACTGTTTTAAAGGCGACAGAAGCACTTGTCATTGAAATGGCGGAGGCTAACAAAATTTCACCGAAAGATATCATTTCTGTGCTTATTTCGACGACGAAGGATGTGACATCCGCTTTCCCGGCAAAAGCGGTTCGCACAATTGAAGGCTGGACGTATGTACCTGTTATGTGTACGCACGAGATGGACGTGCCGGGAGCAATGCCACTTTGTATTAGAGCACTTATGCATGTCAATACGGATACCCCACAGCGATTCATACAACATATTTATCAAAATGAAGCGGTGAAATTACGACCTGACTTACAAAAATAAATTGTGTACCGGAGGGATTAAGTTGAACTGGAAACCAGCACTTGAAGGGATGACCCCTTATAAACCAGGTAGATCGATTGAAGAGGTGACGCGCCTCTATGGACTAAAAGAAGTTGTCAAGCTTGCGTCAAACGAAAATCCCTATGGCTGCTCGCCATCTGTCAAAGAATTTATCGCGACGGATGCCATTCAGCATGAAATTTATCCGGATGGTTACGCAAGTTTATTGCGCAGTAAGGTAGCCGCTAAACATGATGTCAGTGAGGATGCATTATTATTTGGCAATGGCTCTGATGAAATCATCATGTTGATAGCAAGGGCGCTTCTGGGCAAGGGAACGAATACGATTATGGCGACAACAACCTTCCCGCAATATGCGCATAATGCAAAAATTGAAGGTGCTGAGATCAAGCAAGTGCAGTTGAAAGACGGGCAGCATGATTTAGAAGGATTTGCTCGTGCTATCGATGATGAAACGTCTGTCGTTTGGGTCTGTAATCCCAATAACCCGACAGGTAATTTAATTCCAAGCGATCAGTTACTCGCTTTCATTGAACAAGTACCAGAAAATATTCTTGTTGTTCTGGACGAAGCTTATTTTGAATATATTACTGCGGATACTCACGTAGATTCGGTTACATGGCTTGGAAAATTTCCGAATATTATCATTCTCCGGACATTTTCAAAAGCCTATGGGTTGGCTTCATCGAGGGTGGGCTATGCCATTGGTCAGCCTGAAGTCATTGCTCATCTCAATAAAGTACGTAGCCCGTTCAATAATAACTCCACGGGACTTGCTGTTGCTGAACGAGCATTGGCAGACCAAGCATTTATCGATCAATGTCGCCAGGTGAATCATGAACAGCGAGCACGATTTACACAATATGCTGCAGATAATAACTTACATGTATTTGATTCTCAAACGAATTTTGTGTTACTAGAAGTTCCTGTTGATGCGGATCAAGCTGCGGAAAAATTATTGCAGCAAGGATTCATCATCAGAAGCGGCAATGCACTTGGAACACCCGGTTATGTCCGTGTGACGATTGGAACAGAACAGCAGAACAGTGATTTCTTCGCTGCATTTGATACGTTGTTAGTCGTGGAAGGTTCAATGAAATGAAACTGAATGTTACAATTATTGGATTAGGTTTAATTGGGGGGTCTCTAGGGCTTGCGCTGAAACGAGACCCCGAACTACATGTTACTGGCTATGACAGGTCGTTTAGTACATTGGATCAGGCATTCCGTAGAGGGATTATCGATACAATCGCCACATCTATTGACAATGCATGTGAACAAGCGGATGTTATTATTTTTGCAACACCGGTGAATACAACAGTCGCAATGATGCAGCAGGCAGTCAATTGGACAGTAAAAGAAGACGTCATCATGACAGACACGGGTAGCACAAAAGGGCCCATCATGGAGGCGGCCAAAGCATTACTGGCCCGTGGCATTACGTTTATCGGCGGTCATCCTATGGCGGGGTCCCATAAAAGCGGAGTGACCGCGGCTAAAGGACATCTGTTTGAAAATGCGTATTACATATTAACACCGGATTCACGAACAGATAGCACCAAGGTAGAGTGCCTGCGTCAATTGCTAGCGCCGACGAAAGGGAAAGTCGTCGTACTAGATGCAGGAGAACATGATAGGATGACGGCCATTGTGAGCCATTTCCCGCATCTTGTTGCATCTTCTCTCGTCGGAAGACTGTCAGCACAGCAACAACAGCAACCATTCGTTAATAAATTGGCAGCTGGTGGATTTCGTGATTTAACGCGTATTGCATCAGCGGACCCTATTATGTGGCGTGATATTACGACACAAAATAGGGCCGAATTGTTAAAGCAACTGGATGGATGGCTAGAGGAAATGGGCCATGTTCGGGACATGCTAATGTCAAATGATCCAGCTGAAATTTATGATTATTTTGCTGAGGCCAAGAAATATAGGGATGATTTGCCGATTACGTCGCAAGGCGCATTTTATACAACGTTCGATTTACATATCGACATTCCTGACCATCCAGGTATTATTTCAGAAATCACAAAAATATTAGCAGATGAGCGCATTAGTTTGACGAATATCCGCATTGTTGAAACAAGAACGGATGTCTTTGGAATTCTGGTCGTCAGCTTCCAGAGTGCTGATGACCGTGAGCAAGCAAAATCTGCACTTGCCAAAGCAGTGGACTATAGTATGCAAATCGTTTAGGGGGGCTTTTCTTGGTGGAAATGAAAAAAGTAGCGTTCGATAAACCAGTATTACAGGGTGAAATTACAGTACCGGGTGATAAATCCATTTCACATCGTGCTGTCATGCTAGGCTCAATTGCCAAAGGAACAACATCAATCTCAGGCTTCCTTGATGGTGAAGATTGCCTACGGACGATTGATATTTTCAAACAACTAGGTGTATCCATTGAAAGAGATGGTACAAATGTGACGGTGGAAAGCCCGGGTATGCATGGATGGCAACAGCCATCTAGTCCGCTTTATGCAGGTAATTCAGGGACAACAGCACGTTTGATACTCGGTATACTAGCGGCTTCACGGGTAACTTCGGTATTAACGGGGGATGAATACTTGTCAAAACGCCCGATGAAAAGGGTGTCACTGCCATTAAGGTCAATGGGCGCATCCATTACAGGTGAGGCTGATAGTAATCTTCTGCCACTGACGATTACGGGGGGGCCGTTGACAGCGATTGATTATGATATGCCTATCGCCAGTGCACAAGTGAAATCAGCCATACTTTTTGCAGGGTTAACGGCTGATGGGGAAACATCTGTTAGCGAACAGACAGTGTCACGTGACCATACAGAACGAATGCTTGCACAATTTGGTGTGGATATTCAGAAGGAAGGCAACAAGGTTCGGGTGAAAGGCGGCAGTGATCTTCATGGCACGCCGGTTCGTGTACCAGGAGATATTTCGTCTGCAGCATTTTTCATGGCTGCGGCAGCGATGGTAGAGGGAAGTTCTGTGACGTTCAAAGATGTGGGGCTTAATCCAACAAGGACTGGCATATTGGATGTATTGAAGTCTATGGGTGCTAAGATTGACATTCTTGAAAAAACGGACGGACCTGGTGAACCGTATGGAACAGTTGCCATTTCACACGATGGATTGCAAGCTACGGAAATTAGCGGTGATCTGATCCCGAGGCTGATTGACGAATTACCTGTCATCGCTTTGTTGGCAACGCAAGCGCAAGGCGTGACGGTTATTAAGGACGCCGCAGAACTGCGTGTCAAAGAAACAGACAGAATTACGGCGGTAACGACAGAACTGAAGAAATTAGGCGCGCAAATCGAAGAGACTGTAGATGGCATGATTATTCACGGACCGACTGCGTTATCAGGTGGCACACTGTCCTCTTATGGCGATCATCGCATTGGCATGATGGCAGGAATTGCAGCACTAGTAGCATCTGAACCAATCACAATTGAGGATCCTTCGTGCATTAATATTTCTTATCCGACTTTTTTCAATGACCTCGAAAAACTTGCCTTTCCTATAAAGTGAAACTCCAATCAGCAGGGAGGCATTATTCCCTGCTGATTGTTTGTTGAACCAATCGATCTTTTACGGGCAGTTGCCCCGTTTATTTATGTTATGATAGTCTTGAATTAAGGGACTTACTGCCCGTTAATACGAGATAAACATTCAGGGATAATAGACGAATGTATACATTGTGAAAGAATAGGTGAAAATATGGGACAGTTACAGCAAGTTGAAAGATATATTCAGGAAGGCGATGTAGACGCGCTTGGTCGGCTCATCGATCAGTTAAATGAGTCAACCGATTTCGATTTGCTATATGAAGCAGCTGGCCTACTCGCAGATTATGGATTTATGGGAGAGGCAGATCGTATTTATGAAACATTGCTTCTTCATTTACCAGATGAAGCGCAGCTGAAAATTGATCGAGCGAGTACGTTGCTTGAACTTGGCGAAGAAGACGAAGCGCTTTTGCTCTTGACAGATGTTGGCCCAGATGATGAAGAGTATGTGCAAGCACTTCTTGCATTAGCTGATTATTATCAGATGTCTGGTATGGCAGAAGCAGCACTTGCCAAGATTAAGGAAGCACATGCACTTGCTCCTGATGAGCCTGTGATCCGATTTGCTTATGCAGAATTGCTCCTTGATTCTGGTAAGTACGGAGAGGCAGTCCGTCTGTATCTTGACTTGCATGAGGAAACAGACGAAATTGGTGGGATTAGTATACTGTCGAGGCTCGCAGAAACATATAGTGCAGGGGCGGCTTACGAAGAAGCTATCCCTTATTATGAAGAAATGCTTCAAGAACAAGTCTTGCCGGATACACTGTTTGGGGCGGCATTTGCCTATTTCCAAAGTGGCAATGCAGAAAGAGCAGTGGCGCATCTTACGGACTTGATTGACATGGATCCTGATTATTTTTCGGCCTATATGTTGGCGGGCCAATCGCTGTCTGTGATAGGTGAGGATCGTAAAGCCTATGAACTATTTAAAGATGGTATTCGAAGAGATGAATTTGATAAAGAACTTCAGTTAGCAGCGGGGAAATCAGCTTTAAAACTGGGCTTAGCGGATGAGGCGGAAGAGCATTTACACGAAGCGCTAGCTCTTGACCCTGAATATATGGAAGCATTGATTACCTTAGCCTCGTTGCATAATGAAAGGGAAGAGGACATTAAATTGTTTGAACTCCTTTCGGATACAAAAGATGAGTGGGACGACCATCCTTTACTGAATGCTTTTTTAGCATATGCCTACGAACGTGAGGAACAATACGACGATGCATACGTATCCTATAGTAAGGCATATGTTGGAATGAAAGAGGATCACGGATTTCTTGAAAGCTTTGCTAAGTTCTTATTGGAAGAAGGAAAGCGCGACGAGGCTCTTGTGATTGTGAAGGAATTAGTTACTATTATTCCTGAAAACGAGTATTGGAGAGCCTACCTGGAAGCGCAAAATGACGAGGAGGTGTGACATGACGGCCATGATTCCTGTCGCTGCTAAAAAGGATTTTGTCCGATGGTTCTTAAAGCAGTACAAATTGAAGCGCCGTGAATGTGTGTGGATTTTGAATTATCTTCTTAGCCATGAACACCTTCTGCACAACGTCCACTTTACAGATGAAGCACATTATTGTCCACGGGCGATGGTGATGTCGACAACGGGGTCAGAAAGTATTCCATTTCGCTTTTACAAAGGAAATTTGATGACCGCTGATGCTGAAAAATCATTTCATGATTTGAGACTTCATCCAGATGATAAAATGTATATCCAGCTTAATTTTCCGAACAGCCATGCTTGTCCACACTATGCGAGTGTCCGTGAAGAGAACCCGTTTCTTCCTACGTACTTGCAAGTGAGTGACAGTGATCGGAAAATTGCACAGCAACTACTTGAAGAATGCATAGTTTCTGCAACGGTGGATACCCTGATGAAAAGAGTCGATGAAGCCCTTGATGCCAATGATAAGGAAAGATTCATTGTATTATCTGCTATGCTGAACGACATGAAGGTAACGAAAGAATGACGACTCCATCTTTCAATATAGATGGAGTCCTTTGCTGATTGATGGGAGGATTTACAGTAATGAACTGGACTGCAAAAGATATGGATACATATTTGCAACAAAAAGATTATATTGATACGCTCATTGTCCCACTTCTTAAAGTGGAAACAGCGCTTGGGGCTATGAAAAATAGTACGTCATCCTCTGAGTTTCTGATGCATCTCGCGACGTTTATCGAAACGCAATTCAAGGGTCGTATGATGCTGATGCCACCATTTGCTTATACACAGTCTATGGATTTGCAAGCGATGGCAGAAACGTTGTCTCGTGATATATCATCCGCATCATTCAAACATGTATTTTTCTTGACGACTGATTCGGCTTGGACAAGTATTGAAATGGGGGGCGAAATCATCTGGTTCCCATCGATTCCGCTTGAAAGTATGGACCCCCAGCTACGCCAAACAATCATTGAAGATCAACTTCGCCAAGTGTTGCCAAGATTCATGGAAAAGTGGTCGCAATAATCAATTATGCTTCGGCGTAATTGTGTCCGGATTTTTATCGAGCTTGTTGCCGCAGGACGCGGCGAAATTAGGTTGCCTTCCTTTCTTCGTTCAGCGGGGGTTTTTACTGAATGAAGATAAAATTCGATATTTGTTCACATTCTTACATGAGTAAAGAAAGCATGATTGAATTTCCTTTAGTATTGATATATCATAGATATGTCCTAGTATTACAATTAGCAAAAATATGTCCGTTGGACTGACCTTTAAGTAAGAGGAGGGAAAATGATGAGCAACAAAGTGTCAAGACGCCAATTCATGAGTTATACACTTATGGGAACTGGTGGATTTATGGCATCTGCAATGCTGATGCCGATGGTTCGTTTTGCGATTGATCCTGTCTTGCAGGAGTCAACTGGTGGAGACTTCATACCGACATCGCAAAAAGTGGACGACCTTACGGATATTCCCGTTCGTGTTGACTTCACAATCAAGGATCAAAAAGATGCTTGGTATAAATCTGACGTATCAAACACGGCTTGGGTTTATAAAGAAGGCGACAAAGTTGTTGCACTTTCACCTGTTTGTAAACACCTTGGCTGCACAGTGAACTGGGCGGGCGACGAGAAGCACCCTGATTTGTTCTTCTGTCCATGCCACGCAGGACGCTACACGAAAGATGGTAATAATGTACCAGGAACACCACCGACAGGACCTCTTGACGAGTATGAAGTTAAAGTCGTAGACGGATTCGTGTATCTCGGAGTAACAAAACCGAACACATTAGTTTAAAATTGTAAGGGGGTACGACCGAAGTGCTAAATAAAATTTATGATTGGGTTGACGAACGGTTGGATATCACCCCAATATGGCGTGACATCGCTGACCACGAAGTACCTGAGCACGTAAACCCTGCACATCACTTTTCTGCATTCATCTATTGTTTCGGAGGACTGACGTTTTTCGTCACGGTTATCCAAATTCTTTCCGGTATGTTTCTTACAATGTATTACACACCGGATATCGAAAATGCATGGAAATCCGTTTATTACCTTCAAAATGAAGTAGCATTCGGTGAGATTGTGCGTGGGATGCACCACTGGGGAGCATCACTTGTTATTGTTATGATGTTCCTACATACGCTGCGTGTCTTCTTCACAGGTTCTTACAAGAAACCGCGTGAACTGAACTGGGTTGTCGGAGTATTAATCTTCGCCGTTATGCTTGGACTTGGTTTCACGGGTTATCTATTACCATGGGATATGAAAGCATTATTCGCTACGAAAGTAGGAATTGAAATTGCGGCTTCTGTTCCATTCATTGGAGAATCGATTAAGATCCTGCTTGCAGGGGATTCAACGATTCTTGGTGCACAAACATTGACGCGTTTCTTCGCGATTCATGTATTCTTCCTACCAGCTGCTTTGCTTGGGTTGCTTGCAGCACACTTTATCATGATTAGAAGACAAGGTATTTCTGGACCTCTATAAGAGGTGAAAGAATTTTAAAGAGATAGTAAAGGAGGGGACACCATGCAACGCGGAAAAGGGATGAAATTTGTCGGAGATTCGCGCATTAAGGCTACCAACAAAATGCCGAACGTCCCGAAAGATTACTCGGAATATCCGGGGAAAACAGAAGCTTTTTGGCCAAACTTCCTGTTGAAGGAATGGATGATTGGTGCCGTTTTCTTAATCGGATATTTAATATTAACGGTTGCACATCCGTCTCCGCTAGAACGTCAAGCGGACCCAACGGATACGATGTATACGCCGGTTCCAGACTGGTACTTCCTTTCTATGTATCAGTTACTGAAGTATGAATTTGCTTCTGGAGCTTTTAATATTATTGGTGCAATTGTTATGCCAGGATTAGCATTTGGTGCATTGATGCTTATGCCATTCTTGGATACTTCAAAGGAGCGTCGTCCATTCAAACGTCCGCTTCCAACAGCATTTATGCTTCTTTCATTCGCAGCTTTGTTCTACCTAACATGGGAATCTGTTGTGAACCATGACTGGGAAAAGCAAGCAGCATTAGGTGCAATTCGCGAGGAAGTTGTATTTGATACGGAATCTGAGGGTTATCAAATCTATGCAGGCGCTTCATGTATCGGTTGTCACGGTGATGCGTTCCAAGGCGCACTTGGTCCGACATTAGTAAACACTGGCCTGACAGCAGAAGAAATTACTACAATTGTTCATGATGGTCGAGGAGATATGGCTCCAGGATTATTTAAAGGAACAGAAGAAGAACTAAAAGTTCTCGCTGATTTCATTGCAGGATTGAAAAGCGAGTAATTAATAGAACGTAAAAAGAGTCAGGAAACTGACTCTTTTTTTGTATACATAATAAGAGTTTTTGGGGAGGTGCCTATGGATTACTTGCAGAGAGCTTGGCTCATACTTTCACATAAATCATTTCTTTGGGTTTTATTATTTATCAATATATTGGGTACGGTGTATGGCTATGCTTGGTATATGTGGCAGCTGGAAATAACTGAGCCGAAGTTTTGGATTTTTGTGCCGGATAGTCCGACAGCAAGCTTGTTTTTCGGGTTGGCAGTTATCGGATGGTTGATTGGCAAGAACTTCAAACTGATTGAGGCACTTGCCCTTATTACACTCGTTAAGTATGGTCTATGGGCAGTGGTTATGAATATCTTGACGCTGATTGAGACAGGTGAACTTCATTGGGTTGGTTGGATGTTGGTTGGATCGCATTTTGCGATGGCTGTGCAAGCTGTACTGTACAGTTCGCTGTATCGCTTTAGCTTTATCCATATTGCGATAGCGGCTGTCTGGACGCTTCACAATGATGTCATCGATTATGTCTTTGGTCAGATGCCGATCTATGGTGATTTGATGAAATACATGAATCAGATTGGTTATTTTACGTTCTGGTTGTCAATTGCCTGCATATTGCTCGCTTGTTGGGTGTGGAGAAGAAGAGTAGCAACTGTTATACGGTTCTAAATCAATTGCGCCTTGGCGTAATTGTGTCCAAATTTTGAATTGTGCTTGAGGCCTACATGGGAGAAGGATTGAACGGCATCCTTCTTTGTAGGTCATGCATCCGTTGCTGCAGGACGCAGCGAATCTAGGATGCCATCCCTAACTCCTTTCAAAATTTGTGACATCCGCCGGAGGCTTACTTTCTTCAGCAGTGCACTTCTGCTGAAGAAAGTAAAAAGTTGCAGTGGCTGTACTCCCGTTATAGAATAGGTCTTATATATATATGAGGGAGGAAATTGTTTATGTTTTGGATTTACTTGGCGGCAATTATTATTTTGCCACTTTATGCCCAGTTCAAAGTAAAGAGTACGTATAAAAAGTATTCAAAAGTCCGTTCAACATCAGGTATGACGGGAGCGGAAGTGGCTCGTCGTATTTTAGATCATAATGGTTTGCAAAATGTTCAAGTTGTGGAAAGTCAGGGTTATTTGAGTGATCATTACAACCCGATGACAAAAATTGTTGCTCTATCATCACAAAATTACCACGAAGCATCCGTTGCGGGTACAGCTGTCGCGGCACACGAGGTCGGACACGCGATTCAGGATAAGGAAGCTTATTCATACCTTCGTTTTCGCCACCGACTAGCACCTGTTGCGAGCTTCACGTCTAACGCATCTTGGGTGTTCATCATGATTGGGGTTATTTTCTCCAGCATGAACTCATTGCTTGGTATCGGGATTGCCTTGCTTGCTGTTGGGGTTGTCTTTCAATTGGTTACTTTACCGGTAGAATTCAATGCATCGACACGTGCGATGAATCAAATTGTTGAACTTAATATTATTCGTAACGAAGAAGAACCACATGCTAAGAAAGTACTCAGTGCAGCAGCGATGACATATGTTGCAGCAGCGGCAGTAGCTGTTCTTGAATTGGTTCGTCTGTTGTCCATATTTACGAGTAGAGACTAAATCTAAAAATCCGTCACTCATTAGAGGGACGGATTTTTTTAGATGTCATGTTAGTTATCGTTCAAGCGGTTGTTTTTGTTCATCTAACGTAAAGCCTTCACCCATGACATCGTGTGCGTCAATAAGCGATACGAACGCGTGTGGATCGATGGAGGTGATGATATTTTTCAAGCGCATGATTTCATTTCTGCCGACAACGCAGTACAGGATTTCTCGATCAGCCTTTGTATAATGACCGTAGCCCCTAAAGACGGTAACACCGCGCTCCATTTCGGCAGCGATTTTTTCTGCAATCTCGTCTTGCGCGTCGGAGATGATGAAAGCACCCCTAGCTGCATAGGCACCTTCTTGAACAAAATCGATGACGCGGGCACCAACAAATAAGGCGACAAGCGTGTACATCATAGAACGGTGATCCAAATAGACGGCCCAGGAAACGAGAATAACAGCAGCGTCAAACATAAACATCGTTTTTCCCATGCTCCAGCCCATGTATTTCTGGGCAAGACGTGCGATAATATCAACACCACCCGTTGTGCCACCATACCTAAAAATGATGCCGAGCCCAATCCCTATGAAAACGCCGGCAAACAAAGCGACAAGGAGCAAATCATCTTTTAGATGGATATCAATCTGATAGACCATGAAGACTTTGATGAAAATAGACACAGCTATCGTTCCAATAACCGTGTAAATGAATACTCGTTTGCCGAGCAACTTCCACCCAATGATGAACATAGGGATATTTAGAACGAGGTTCATAATAGCCGGGTCCCAGTTGAACGCAAATAATAAAATAAGTGTAATTCCTGTAAAACCGCCTTCGGCAAGTTCGTTTTGAATGTTAAAATGGACGAGTCCGAAACTGAAGATGGCAGCACCGAGTATGATGAAAAAGATATTTTTAACTTTAATTCCGTCAAGCATGTACTGCACACCTTTCCTAATCTAACTGAATAGGATTATTATCAGTCATATTTTATATTTTGACAATAGTGGCGTTAATTTATACGATAGGGTAGGGAGTTGAAGCGAATGGAGTCATCAAAGTCGTTAGAAGGACTACAACAGGAAGTCGATTTGTACATAAACAGCTTTAAAGAAGGGTATTTTCCACCGATGGAATTGCTAGCTCGCTTGACTGAAGAGCTCGGAGAATTGTCGCGGGAAGTGCAGCATGTCTATGGGATGAAAAAGAAAAAGTCGACTGAGGCGGTCCGTTCACTGGAAGAAGAGACAGGAGATTTGTTTTTTGTACTTGTCTGTTTCGCCAATTCGCAAGGAATTAGCTTAGAAAAGGCGCTCACGACTGTTCTGACTAAATTTCAGCAGCGTGATGCCGATCGTTGGACAAAAAAGGAGGAACTATGATGATAAAAGTGGCAATAGCAGGAGCGCGTGGCAGACTAGGAAGTGCTGCACTTCAAGCAATTACAGCAGCACCTGATATGGAAGTAGTGGCTGCTCTTGATTATAAATATGATGGACTGTATTTACATAATTCGATGATCACAGAAGAGCCTGGAGGAGTTCCGTTCTATACATCACTAGCTCAGTTGATGACTGATACACAGCCAGACGTCCTGCTCGACGTGACCGATCCGGATGCCGTTTTCAATAATGTAAAAGAGGCCATTGCTTTAGGAATCCGACCAGTCGTTGGGACATCAGGTCTTTCAAAGGAGAAAATTGCGATTTTAACTGAACTGTCAGCTGCTGCCCGAGTCGGTTGTATTATTGCGCCGAATTTCTCAATTGGTGCGGTATTGATGATGAAATTCTCAGTGATGGCAGCACGTTATCTCGGAGATGTTGAAATTCTTGAAATGCACCATGACCGTAAACTTGACGCACCTTCGGGAACTGCAGTGAAAACAGCTGAAATGATCACAAAAGTTAGAGAGCCGCATGTACAAGGGCATCCAGAAGAACAAGAGCATCAAGCTGGTGCGCGTGGTGCCGATGTTGAAGGCATGAAAATCCATAGTATACGCTTGCCAGGGTTGCTCGCGCACCAGCAAGTGTTGCTTGGTGGTGAAGGTGAGCTACTGACCATTCGTCACGATTCATTTGACCGCAACAGCTTTATGCCGGGCATTCTAATGGCAACACGCGAAGTCATAGCAAAAACAGACCTTGTCTATGGACTTGAAAATATTATTGATTAAACAGTAATTTGAAATAAGTAAGGATGTTAGAACGAAAGGAAATGTTGAAATTGGAAAAATTGAAAGTAGGTGTAATCTGCTACCCTTCACTCGGAGGGTCTGGGGTTGTAGCAACCGAACTTGGGAAAATGATGGCGGATAGAGGCCATGAAATGCACTATATTACGTCCGAGAGGCCTTTTCGGTTTCTCGACGCACATCCCAACATCCAATTTCATGAAGTGAAAATTGACGGTTATGCAGTGTTTAAATATCCACCTTATGATATCGCGCTTGCCAATCGTATTGCCCATGTCATTGAAACAGAAAAGCTAGACTTGCTACATGTGCATTATGCTGTGCCGCACGCTGTATCCGCTGCACTCGGTAAAGATATGGCGAATTCAACGATTGGTGTGATTACAACGTTGCATGGTACGGATGTGACGATTCTTGGACATGACCCAGCATTGCGTAATACAGTTCGCTATGGCATTCATAAATCGACAATAACAACGACCGTTTCAGAATCCTTGCGACAAGAGACGCTTGAATTAATTGAGCCGGAAAAAGATTTATTGACCATCTATAATTTTATCGATGAAAACAAATATCGTCCTGTTGATGCAGGAAAGCTAAAAAGTGAACTCGGCATTGAACGACATGAAAAAGTAATCATTCACATATCAAATTTTAGAGCAGTCAAGCGTGTGCCTGATATTATTGAAAGCTTCCGACTTGTTGCGAAAAAAGCTAATGCAAAATTACTACTGGTCGGAGATGGACCGGAGAAAATGGCAATGGAAGAGCTCGTTCATGATTTAGGTCTTCAAGACAACGTCATTTTCACGGGTAAACGTGATGATTTACCAGAGCTACTGGCGATAAGCAATGTTATGTTTTTATTGTCAGAAAAAGAGGCGTTTGGCCTTGTATTGCTTGAAGCAATGGCTTGTGGTGTGCCATCTGTGGCGACGGCTATTGGAGGGATTCCAGAAGTCATTGAGGATAGTGTCAATGGTTTTCTTGTGCCACTTGGGGATACGGCGCTAGCTGCAGAAAAAGCGCTGCAACTACTACAAGATGATAAACTTTATGCGACGTTCAAGGAAAATGGCTTTGCGACCGTATCAGATAAATTCCATTCATCGACTATCGTGACACAATACGAAAAATTGTATTATGAAGTGGCGGGAAGTCAATGACAGCCCTTTTTGCAACAGAGTCGAGTCGTGAAGTCATCCGTTTACTTGAACAAGCGGGCTATGAAGCAGTATTTGTGGGAGGGGCTGTTCGAGATTATGTCTTAGGCAAGCCTGCGATGGATATCGATATTGCCACTTCGGCAAAGCCTGAACAAGTAAAGGCCATATTTCCGATGACCGTTGATGTTGGGGCGGCGCATGGTACGGTTCTGGTGCTGATGGACGGCGAACCGATTGAAGTGACGACGTATCGAACGGAAGGAACGTATAGCGATCATCGTCGTCCTGACGCAGTACAGTTCGTGACATCCTTGCGAGAGGATTTACTGCGCAGAGATTTCACGATGAACGCACTTGCCATGACAAAAGATGGTGAACTGATTGATTTATTTGGTGGGCAACAGGATATGGCGCGCCAACTGATCCGTGCTGTAGGTCATGCTGCTGATCGTTTTAGTGAAGATGCCCTTCGGATGTTTCGAGCAGTGCGTTTTGCAGCGGTTCTCAATTTTGACATTGAAGAAGACACCTTTAAAGCCATTCGTAGCCATGCACCACAGATTCAGCATATTTCAGTGGAACGATTAAAAGCAGAAATGGATAAGCTATTTAAAGGTTCTAATCCCGTGAAAGCATTTCACTTCATTCAACAAACAGCACTGGCTAGTCACTTGCCTTTATTTCCGGAAAACGTTGACAAGCTGGGTCAAATGGTACCTTACGAAACGGCAATCGAAGGGTGGTCTTGCTTGATGGTGGCAGGCGATTTTACCCCGGGGGCGGTTGCTAAAGCGTACAAGCTGTCGAATGCTGAGAAATCATTTTTACTGTCTGTGCAACAAGCTTATACGCGAAGATCCACAGAGTTGTTCACGCTCGACGATTTGTATAAGTTTGAGCTAGCTGTTTTGCAAGTAGTTGAAAAATTGGTTCATGTAATGGGGGATGCGCGTCAAGTATTGTCAAATTTAGACATAACTTCTATGAAACAAGCATTACCGATTCAATCGATTGCAGATGTAGCTGTAACAGGCAAAGATTTGATGATGTGGACGGGGTTACGTGGTGGTAGATGGACGGGTGAATGGATGAGTAAAATCACGAGGGCTGTCCTTCATGGGCGATGTGATAATCATCCAAACAACATAAAGGAATGGTTTCTTGATGAATTCAAGCGTGAAAAATGAATTACTGAGAAGATTGTTTGAAGCAAACGGCGGACCTGTATCTGGACAGGAAATTGCCGATGAGTATGGCTTGTCCAGAACAGCTATATGGAAATATGTCAAGGAGCTCGAAAAGGAAGGCTATGAAATTGGGACCATTCGCAAGAAAGGTTATACGCTGATGGCCTCACCTGATCGAGTGAATGCAGCAAATATCCAACAGCATCTGACGGCAAAAAGTTACGGTCAACACATTCAGTATTTTGAAACATGTGCGTCAACCCAGATTATCGCTCACGAAGAAGCGCAATATGGCGCAGCTGATGGCACTGTAATTATTGCGGAGGAACAGACGGCAGGAAGGGGACGCATGGCGCGTCCATGGAGTTCTACATCTGGCAAAGGGATTTGGATGAGTGTCATTTCACGTCCGTCACTGACGCCGCAACAGGCGCCGCAGATGACGCTCGTTGCGGCAGTTGCGGTCACGCGTGCCATTGAAGAAATCACGGGCATTGAGCCAACGATTAAATGGCCGAATGATATTTTAGTGGATGGTAAAAAAGTGACTGGTATTTTGACGGAGTTACAAGCAGATCCGGACCAAGTAAAAGCGATTATTCTTGGGATTGGCATGAATGTCAATCAGGAGCTAGCCGATTTTCCAGAGGAATTACGGGATATTGCTACATCTCTACAAATTTTGATGGATAAACCTGTTGACCGAGCACGACTAATCGCAAAAATTCTTGGGTTTCTTGAACTCTACACGGCTATGTATGTGAAACATGGTTTTGGTCCCATTAAACTGTTGTGGGAAGGTTATTCCAATACTACGGGCAAACGAATTCGTGCGGTCATGCTGAATGAAACAGTAGTGGGGACGGCACTCGGTATTTCCGAGGAAGGCGTATTGGAACTGAGATTGGATGATGGCTCGATACGTGGCATTTATTCTGCGGATATTGAAGTTTCGGGTTAATGTGTCAAGTTTTTGACTTCGATTTGTATACATGTATCTGCCAATTTGTTATAGTAGTGTCGAAGGGCGGTATCGTTTTGTGAACTGCACCTGTTAGGAATACGTTGAAAAAACAAAAATTCAATAAGATCTGCCTTGATCTTACCAAAGACAGGGACGGAGGAAACCATCACAAGATGATACAACCCTTCTGTCCATTTTTGGACAAAAGGGTTTTTTATAGTCGGTTTTCTCCCGAGGAAGGGAGCACAAGTAAAATGAAAAGCACACTGGATTTTATCAACATGAAAAAAGAGGGCGAGAAAATCGTCATGCTGACGGCTTATGATTATCCATCTGCCAAAATTGCGGAGGAAGCGGGGGTAGATGTCCTGCTCGTTGGCGATTCGCTTGGTATGGTTGTTCTAGGCTATGATTCGACAGTTTCTGTGACGGTGGATGATATGATTCATCACGGAAAAGCTGTAACAAGAGGGGCGAAGGATACGTTTACGGTCGTAGATATGCCATTCGGTTCCTATCATGGTTCCGACGATAGAACGCTTGCGACGGCTGTTCGCATGTTCCAACAGACGGGTGCACAGGCGTTGAAAGTGGAAGGTGCAGGGAAAGTGATTGATACGATTCGTCTGCTGACGGGCGTTGGCATTCCAGTCGTTGGACATCTTGGCTTACTTCCCCAATCGGCGGCAGTTGTCGGAGGCTATAAAGTGCAGGGCAAGACAGCGGAAGCGGCACATCAACTCATTGAAGATGCGCGCGCAACTGAAGCGGCTGGTGCTTGTATGATTGTGTTGGAATGTATTCCATATCAGCTGGCGGACGAAGTTTCAGCTGCGGTATCTATTCCGGTCATTGGAATTGGTGCGGGTGCTGGAACAGACGGACAAGTACTCGTTTTCCATGATACTGTCACATATGGTAGTCACCGCGTTCCAAAATTCGTCGAAGCATTTGCGGACGTTGGAACAGTCATTGGTGAAGGAATCGGCAAGTATGTCAAGGCTGTAAAAGAACAATCATTTCCCGCAGAGCATCACCGTTTCACGATGAAAGAAGAAGAGCTGGTGGCGTTGTACGGCGGTGAAAAGGGTGGCGAATGATGTGAAGGAACTAACAATCGTTCATACGATTCAAGAATTACAGGAATTGCTTAATGGTCATCGCCGGCAAGGGTTAACAGTTGGTTACGTCCCGACAATGGGCTTTTTACATGAAGGACATTTATCGTTGGTGGAACAGGCCCGACAACATAATGATCTTGTTGTTATGAGTATTTTTGTCAATCCAGCGCAGTTTGGGCCAGGGGAAGATTTTGAAGCGTACCCTCGTGATGCACAGCGTGATGCAGGTCTGGCAGCTGAAGCAGGCGTTGATATTCTCTTTATGCCATCAGCGGAAGAAATGTATCCACAAGAAGGCGGCATCCGGATTTTACCAGGGGCTCAAGCAGCCGAACTTTGTGGGGCATCCAGACCAGGTCATTTCGATGGTGTGTTGAAAGTCGTCTTGAAGTTGTTTAACATCGTTGACCCAGATCGCTCGTATTTTGGGATGAAAGATGCTCAACAGCTAGCGATTATTGAGACGTTTGTCCGTGATTTTAATCTAAGAACCGCAATTGTCCGCGTGCCAACAGTTCGTGAGCAGGATGGCTTGGCGAAAAGTTCTAGAAATGTTCATTTAACTGAACTGGAGCGCATGGAAGCACCAGCAATTCAACGGGCACTTCAAAAAGGTGCGTTGTTAGTTGCTGAAGGTGCGAAGGTGAAAGATATTGAGCAACAAGTGGCAGATGCTATTGTCAAAAATAGCTCTGGCAGTATTGACTATGTGTCATTACTTGCCTATCCGGCATTAACTAGGGACATCGACAACACAAATGAAGTAATCATTGCTTGCGCTGTGAAATTTAGCAAAACACGATTGATTGATAATATTATTATTCCACTAAAAGGATGAGTGTTATGTTCAGAATGATGATGAATAGTAAATTGCACCGTGCAACTGTCACGGAAGCAGACTTAAATTATGTTGGAAGTATTACCATTGACAGTGATTTGTTGGATGCTGCGGGTATGTTGCCGAATGAGAAAGTCCATGTCGTCAATAACAATAACGGCGCACGTTTTGAGACGTATATTATTGCTGGAGAGCGTGGCAGTGGTGTCATCTGTGTCAACGGCGCGGCGGCAAGACTTGTTCAGCGTGGAGATGTTGTCATTATCCTGTCGTATGTCTATATGACGAACGAAGAGGCGCAAACGCATGAGCCAACCGTTTTGATTATGGATGAAAAAAATGGCGTGAAAGAAGTCATTAAAGAAAAACAAGGGATGACGTGTTCATAATACCCTATTTACGGCACTCCTATGGAATCGATACACGATGATTTCATAGGGGCTTTTTTGTTTTTCACCAGCTGAAATGTGATACAATTTACCTTAGTATGTTAAGGTCATTCAGCGGGTAAAGAAAGCCCGCTGAATGACGTTAACGCCTACGGCAGATGCCACAGATTTTTTAAGGCGAGGAAAGGCAACTTAAGTTCGCTGCGTCCTGCGGCGACAGTTGCATACCTGCATCCTGCAGGCACAAGCTCGATAAAAATCTGGGCCAAATACGCCGAGGCGTATTTGATTAAGAAAGTTGATGATTAAGTGGACAACAAAACGTATGCAGTTGTTGATCTTGAAACGACTGGTCATTCACCGGTCAAAGGAGACCGGATTATTCAGCTGGCAATTGTGTTTATTACAAATGGGGAAATTGGCGATACGTATGTCCGTTTTGTTAATCCCGGACAAAAAATTCCTGCTTTCATCCGTCAGTTGACGGGGATTGCGGATGAAGACGTAGCAGATGCACCGTATTTTGAGGAAATTGCCGAGGAAGTAGCCCGTTTGTTAGAAGGTACGGTATTCATTGCCCATAATACAGATTTTGATTTGTCCTTCTTGCAAAGTGAGTTCAATAGATGTGGCATTCGTAAATGGGTGGGCAAAAAAATGGATACAGTTGAACTGTCAAAGATCATGTATCCCTCTGCTGCAAGCTATCGATTGCAGGATATTGCGGAAGATTTAGGCATATCACTGGCATCTGCTCACCGCGCAGATGACGATGCAGCGGCTACTGCCAAGCTGTTTTTGGCTTGTATGGAAAAAATGAGTAGTTTGCCAGAAGATACCCTAAATCTGCTACATCGTCGATCATTTCGTTTGAAATCGGATCTATCAACACTTTTTTACACAGCGTTAAAGCAAGCGCGGACATCCAGAAGGGAACAGGGATTTTCAGCTTTCCGTGGAATTCCGTACCGCGTGATTCCTGTAACAATCGCTAATCATTTTGAGACGCCCGCATATCCAATTGATGAGCAAGAGAAAACGGTTTTATTGACAAAAGCATTTCCAGCATTTGAACGCAGAGAATCCCAGTTTGGCTTCATGGATACGGTGTGGGGCGCACTGTCGAACCAGTCTGAAATGATTGCTGAAGTTCCGACTGGAATCGGTAAGACGGCTGCCTATTTGTTGCCAGCAGCCATCCATTCCATTGCAACAGGGAAACCTGTCGTGATTAGTACATTTACCAACCATCTTGCCGATAAAATTAGGGACGAAGAATTGAGTAAGATCAGTATCATGCTCGGATCTACTGTCACGGCAACTGTCTTAAAAGGTAGGGAGCAGTACATTTCACTTGGTAAATTTGAAGAACTCCAGCGCATTACCGATGAGTCGTATGATGAAACATTTTCCATTATGCAAATTCTTGTCTGGCTAACGGAAACGGTGACAGGTGATTTGGAGGAATTGAATGTTTCGGGTGGGGGACAGTTGTTTATCGACCGTATTCGAAAGCGTTCCAACATACTCGCCCCTGATGAGCAAGTGGCTGACTATCACTACAAGTTGCTGAAGACGTGCGGACAATCTAATATCATTATTACCAACCATGCGATGCTGCTGTCCGACTTAAATCGTGAGCAACTCATTTTTAATTCACTAGCGGGGCTCGTAGTTGATGAAGCCCATCAATTCGTGCAAACAGCGTCTCGATTAAATGAAACCGTATTTTCTTATACCAATTGGAAGTATGTTATGGGGCAAATGGGTTCCGACGCAACCGGACAATTATTACATCAGGTAAATAATCTTAATAAACGAAGTGGTATGGTCGGCCGATTACAAGGGAAAGACCAATTGGATGAAGCATTTATCAAATTTACTGCTTTGTTTGATCGAGCTATAGGAGTGCTCACTGCCTTTCATCCGCCTCGTCAAAAACAACAAGGCAATCGAGTCGTTTATCCCCTTGATAAATTAGCAGACGGCAAGAGTCATTTTTCAAAAGTGGCGGAAGCGATGGCGGCTTATATTAGTAAAGCCGAATCATTTACCAATGGGTTATCGAACCAACTGGATAATTTAACACGCAAAGAGCAAGCCATTGTCGCAGAATGGGATTTTTGGGTTCGTGAAATGACCATTAAGGCCGGCGAATGGGTGGAGATTTTTCTGGATAATGATTCGGAAGACTACACAGTTTGGATGGAAAAAGATCAGCGTAGCATCCCGGGAAGTTTGACAGTTATCAAGCGTTCGCTCGATAGCTCGCCTATGATTCGGGCGTTTATCGACAGACTAAAAGAGGAAAAGACAGGGATTGTTTGGACATCGGGGACGTTAGCCATTCAAGACAATGAGCGTTTCATTGCTAGACAGCTTGGTATTGATGATTCCATTCCGCTCCTAACGTTTGACGCACCCGCGCATTTCTATGAAGGGGCAGAAATATTTATAGTCGATAATATGCCAGACATTCAGCAGGTTGCGCAGTCAGACTATATTGAAGCAGTTGCAGATGCTGTCGTTCAGACGGTACTCGCAACGGGGGGCAGGCTGTTCGTGCTATTTACTTCACAGGATATGTTGCGGAAAACCTATGATTTGATTACGGAAAGTGAGCAATTAGAAGACTATGCACTTTTTGCACAGGGTATTAGCTCGGGCAGTCGCATTCGATTATTGAAGTCTTTTAGGCAGTTTAATAATTCGGTTCTTTTTGGCACGAATAGTTTTTGGGAAGGCGTGGATGTACCTGGGGAAGCCTTATCCGCAGTTATCGTCGTCAGACTACCGTTTACATCACCAGATGAACCGGTATTTAAAGCTAAAGCGGCTAAGTTAACAGCTATCGGTGTGAATCCATTCAACGAGTTTGCTTTACCCGAAGCTGTTATGCGTTTGCGACAAGGGTTTGGTCGACTAATTCGTTCTTCAGCTGACAAAGGTTTTTTCATTATTTTGGATCGACGGATTGAAACAAAGTCTTATGGTCAGCGTTTTCTAGCGTCGTTACCCAATGTACCTGTGAAAAAAGTATCGCTCGAACATATGGTGAATGAACTCGAAAATTGGTATACTAAATAGGTGTAACATAGAGTACTTGATGTGGAAAAAAACGTCTTTTGGACGTACAGGACGTGGAGCAGTATGGTAAATTGGATTAAATTCATCGTCGTTTTCCTGTTAGCGTTAACCGCAGTCATTACGGTTACAGTTTTGTACAATGCTGGTAAGCCTCCTTCAGTAGCCAATAAGACGGCTATCGAAACTGTGCTGAAGTCGGGGCAGCTTGTTTCCGTAGATTCTGCCGAATCCTTCAATGGTACAGTTCCGATGGTCACGGTATTTGGTGTAGACGCGGAGGGAGAGGAAAAAGCTGTTTTTGTTGGTGGGCAAACGGAAGGTGACTTCGAGGAAGTGAAGTTGGCAGATGGCATCTCGGCAGAAAAAGCTGTTGCAAACGTTAAAGAGGAACTGCAAGTGAAAAAAGTCCTTCATGTCACGCTTGGACTTGAAGCGGAAGGACCAGTTTGGGAAGTTGCATTTACAAGCGACAATGGCAAATTGAATTACGTTTATGTGTTTTTCGAAAATGGGCAATGGTGGAAACGAATTTTAAACCTATAAGGGAGCGATACAGTTGACGAAACGATTAGCATCTAGGGTGAATACACTTTCACCATCCACAACGCTTGCCATTACGGCGAAAGCGAAAGAAATGAAAGAATCTGGCATTGACGTAATCGGTCTCGGTGCGGGAGAGCCAGATTACAACACACCAGATAATATCATTGAAGCGGCTTATAGGTCCCTGAAAGAAGGAAAAACGAAGTATACGCCGGCTGGCGGACTACCAGCACTCAAGGATGCTATTATTGACAAATTGCAAAACGATCAAAATCTAAGCTATGCACGCAACGAAATTATGGTTGGAATTGGTGCAAAACACGTCTTATACACGATGTTCCAAGTCATGCTTGATCCGGGCGATGAAGTGATTATTCCAACGCCTTATTGGGTTAGCTATCCCGAACAGGTCAAGTTGGCGGGCGGAGTACCTGTACATATTGAAGGGACTGCAGCAGCTCAGTTTAAAGTAACTGCGGACCAAATTCGTGAGGCAATTACGAGCAAAACAAAAGCAATTATTATTAATTCTCCTGGAAATCCGACAGGGATGATTTACTCAAAAGAGGAATTGCAACAAATCGCTGAGGTTTGCCAAGAGAAGGATATTTGGATCGTATCAGATGAAATTTATGAGAAATTGATTTATGGTGAAGAGAAGCATCATTCCATTGCGCAAGTTTCTGATGATGCGAAACAACGGACACTGATTATTAATGGTGTGTCGAAATCACATTCGATGACGGGCTGGCGGATTGGCTACATTGCAGGAAATGCAGAAATGGTTAAAGCAATGACGGACCTTGCCAGTCATTCGACATCTAATCCGACGACAACATCGCAATATGCAACGATTGAAGCTTATAATGGACCACAGGATACTGTTGAAACTATGCGCAAAGATTTTGAATCACGGTTGGACCGAGTGTATCCGCAATTATGTGCCATCCCTGGATTTAATGTCATTAAGCCACAGGGCGCTTTTTATCTATTGCCAGAAGTTTCAGAAGCCATTGCGAAAACTGGTTTTGCCAATGTGGACGATTTTGCCGCTGCATTACTGACACAAGCCAATGTGGCTGTTATTCCAGGATCGGGTTTCGGTTCTCCAGGCACGATTCGTCTATCTTATGCAACATCTATTGATTTGCTAGAAGAAGCGATTCGTCGCATTCATGCATTTGTAGAAGCAAATTGGAAAGAATAACAATAGAGAACATTAACTTTCGGAGGTACCTATGAAAACAATTATGATACATGAAATGCCAAACCACGCAGGCGAAACAGTGCGTATCGGTGGATGGCTTGCTAATAAACGTTCAAGCGGAAAAATCGCTTTTCTACAATTACGAGATGGTTCAGGATTTGTCCAAGGTGTTGTTGTCAAAGAAGAAGTCGGCGAAGACATCTTTGCGAAAGCAAAATCGATTACACAAGAAAGTTCACTTTATATTACTGCTGAAATAACGGTCGATGAGCGTTCATCATTCGGTTATGAGCTACAAGTGAAAGACATTGAAGTCATCCATGAAGCAGTAGATTATCCAATTACACCTAAAGAACACGGTACAGAATTTTTAATGGATCACCGCCATTTATGGCTACGTTCACGCAAGCAGCATGCCATTATGAAAATTCGTGACGAAGTTATTCGTGCAACATATGAGTTTTTCCATATGAATGGCTTTGTCAAAGTCGATCCACCTATTTTGACAGGTTCTTCACCAGAAGGGACATCTGAGCTGTTCAAAACGAAGTATTTCGATGAGGACGCATTTCTATCTCAATCAGGTCAGCTCTACATGGAAGCTGCGGCAATGGCACTTGGAAAAGTGTTCTCATTCGGCCCGACATTCCGTGCAGAAAAATCGAAAACTCGTCGTCACTTAATCGAGTTTTGGATGATTGAGCCAGAAATGGCATTTATTGAATTCGAGGAGAGCTTGGAAGTACAGGAGCAATATGTCACGCATGTTGTTCAATCTGTTTTGCAAAACTGCTCAATAGAGTTGGAAAGATTAGGTCGTGATTTGTCTAAGCTTGAAAAAATTCAAGCACCATTCCCACGTATTTCGTATGATGATGCTATCAAATTCCTTAATGACAATGGCTTCAACGACATTGCATGGGGAGATGACTTCGGAGCTCCACATGAAACAGCGATTGCCGAAAGCTATGATATGCCGGTATTCATTACACATTACCCAATTGGCATTAAGCCATTCTATATGCAGCCACATCCGGACCGCGATGACGTTGTTCTGTGTGCGGATATGATTGCGCCAGAAGGCTATGGTGAAATTATTGGTGGTTCAGAACGTGTCTATGACTATGAGTTGATGAAACAACGTATTAAAGAGCATAATCTGGATGAATCTGCTTACGCTTGGTACTTAGACCTTTGTAAATACGGTGCTGTGCCACACTCTGGTTTTGGACTTGGCCTTGAGCGTACAGTTGCATGGATTTCTGGTGCAGAACACGTACGTGAAACGATTCCATTCCCACGTTTGTTGAACAGATTGTACCCTTAACTTGAATCAGCAGAACCCTTGCTGATTCAAGTTAAGGGGCCTCCGGCGGATGTCACAAATTTTGAAGGGAGCGGGAAGGCAACCTAAGTTCGCCGCGTCCTGCGGCAATGGTTGCATACCCACATCCTGTGGGCACGCAAGCGCAATTCAAAATTTGGACGCAATTACGCCGAGGCGTAATTGATTAATAGAGAGGAGTTCGGACAATGCAACACGAAGAACGGCTCCGGATTTGGATTGAGCAGGGGAATGTAACTATTCCCCAGCTTTTTTTTCAGCATTATAAAAGCCTTGGCATACAGGATTTAGATGCGATGTTAATCATGCATATGACGGCTTACGCATCCGTAGGGAATCATTTTCCGACCCCTACTGATTTTGCTAGCCGAATGCATTTAACTGAAAACGAAGTGTCAATGATTTTACAACGTTTGATGCAACATGGTTTTCTCCAAATTAGCCAAAACGAAGATCAACATGGTGTATTGCACGAGACATTCTCTTTGCAATCTTTATGGAATCGATTGCTTGACCATATTGCGGTTGTGGCAAATGAGGCTGAAAAAAAGAGCCAGCAGAATGCAGAAGGTGAAATATTTTCGTTATTTGAACAAGAATTTGGCCGCTTTTTATCTCCAATGGAATGTGAATCCATTACGATGTGGCTGGATGAAGATGGACATTCTGTTGAAGTCATTCGTGCAGCATTGAAAGAAGCGGTTCTGGCACAAAAAATTAGTCTTCGCTATATTGATCGTATTCTTTTTGAATGGAAAAAGAAAAATGTCAGGACGATGTCTGATGTTGAAAGACAAACGAAGTCGTTTAGGACTGTTGGTATTCGTCCAACACAGCAGCAACAAAAGACCGTTTCAGTCAAACGTGTCCCTTTCTATAATTGGTTAGAAGAACGAGATTAGGAGGGGGAGTACATGCTAACCAAAAAACAATGGGAAGTTTGCCTTGAGCAATTTGGCATCATGTTCCCAGATGCACATTGCGAGCTTGTCCATGATAATCCTTTTGAATTGACAATAGCGACGCTACTATCTGCCCAATGTACGGATGTTCTCGTCAACCGGGTGACAGCGGAGTTATTTAAAAAATATAAAACGCCAGAGGATTACCTGGCGGTTGATATCGAGGAGTTACAGACGGATATTCGTTCGATTGGACTCTTTCGTAATAAGGCAAAAAACATTCAAGCATTGAGTCAAATGCTCATTGATCAGTTTGACGGGGAAGTACCCGCCAATCGGGATGTGATGATGACGTTGCCAGGCGTTGGCCGAAAAACGGCAAACGTTGTCGTATCGAATGCATTTGGCATACCAGCCATTGCCATTGATACACATTTAGAACGTGTAGCGAAGCGACTCGGTATGAATACATGGAAAGATTCTGTGCTAGCTGTTGAAGAAAAGATTATGCGTTGGACACCCATTGAAAAATGGACAGATACGCATCATCAAATTATTTTTTTCGGAAGATACCACTGCAAAGCACAAAATCCTGGGTGCAATGTTTGCCCGCTTCTGCCATTATGCAGGGAAGGGAAGAAGAGGATGAAAGCCGATGCCAAGTGATAAAAATCGATTTGATAAAGAGTTATTCACACCTTATTTTGACCAATGGCAACTAGTGCGTGACGAAATTGAAGCCTGTTATGAACAGAAAGATCGGCGAGCTGTCGAGCTGATGAAGACTGCGATTGACAATTATAGTGAATTGCTCGAACTTGGTGGAACTGCTTTTGATGAACGTACAGGGAAAGCCATTTTTGTTTTACTGCCGTTAAACGGGGTAGAGCGTTTTGAATTTATCAAAGATAAAATTTCCAGTCATTATGCATTTGTTCAACTAGATGCGCTTGTTACAGAGACAAGAAAGAAAGTAGCAAGACTCGCGATACAGAACAAATAAACAAAAGCCCCTCCAGATAAATGCTATCTGGAGGGGCTTTTGGGTCAAGTATTAAGGAGTGCCATCATCAGTGGTTCCATCATTGCTGCTTCCGCTTGTATCAGTTCCGGTGCCATCATTACCCGATGTACCATCGTCTGGAGGAGTACCAACACCACTCGTGCCATCTCCGTTATTGCCATTGTTTCCATTGTTGTCGTTGTTGTTATTTCCACCGTTATTATTGTTGCCATTATTCCCGTTATTTCCATTATTGCCGTCAGTCTCGCCGCCCCAATTGCCATCATCGGGATTCCAAGACTCGTCTTCATCTGGAATAACCTCTGGAACTTCTTCAATCACTTGTTCAATTTGAAGTGATGTAGTTGCCGGGGGACTTTCCAGTTCACCAAGTTTAGCAACAACGGAGAACGCATAGGCTCTACCAGGTTCAACGCCTGGGAATGTCAGAGACAACTCCTGTGTCGTAGTCATTTCCTGCATTTCGCCACCGTCAACACCTGCAAAGACTGTAAACTCGGTAATGCCCTTGAGTATATCAGTATCTGGTGCGTTGTGAGCCCAACTCAATGTAATGGAGTTGGTGTCAATATCGTATTGGGCTGTTAAACCATTCGGTGACTCGAGCTCAATCACTACTTCTTCAGCCATTTCCGTCGGTGTAGTCCCTCTCACGAATAATTCCGTACGTTTCAACCTATCAGGCGTTGTCTTGCTAGCGAGAACGAGGGGATTCGAGCCGTATTCGATTGTCGCCTCTTCGACCGAGTTAGGCTTTTTGAATCGTGCAGTATTTTTGCCAGACGAAATATCACTCATTACCATTTTGAAAAGATTTTGAGGCACATATCTACCTTTGTCATATGTTTTAATAGGTGTTGTGTATTTTTCATAACCACCCCAGACAGAAATTGTATAATCCGTCGTATAGCCTGTAAACCATGAGTCAGGAACGTCAGTGTTTTTCATACCGTTTTTCTTAATAATTTCAGATGGGTAGTTGGTTGTACCCGTTTTTCCTGCGATATCTAATCCGGATACATTGGCTCTCTGACCTGAGCCAGCTGTCATGACATCGCGTAGGATATCCGTCACCATATAGGCTGTTGAATCTTTCATAGCCATGACGGAATCTGGCACCTTATTGTGCACAGATTTACCATCTCTAAAGATAATTTTCTGAATGGCATGTGGTTTTGTATAAATCCCATCATTGCCAAATGCTGCATAGGCACCAGCCATTTGAACAGTAGAGAAATCATATTCTCCGCCACCAAGCGCGTTGGACGAATTCAGCTTATCGTATGGAAGCCCTAGGTCTCTTGCAAAGTTTCCTGCTTTTTGGGTACCAACTTCTTCAAATATCTTTATTGCAGGGATATTACGAGATTTGTATAGGGCATCTCGAATCGTCATGGCTCCTAAGTACTTGCCGTCAACGTTACGGATGGGTTGTTTAGTTCCTTTATAGTTGTATGGCTCGTCTACAGTCGTATAACCGGTAGACCAACTAAAGTGCTCGATTGCTGGCCCGTAGGAAAGAATCGGCTTGATAGTGGAACCTGGTTGACGCTTCTGATCGGATGCGAAGTTCCAATCGAGTCCTGAATAATTTCGACCTCCACCGACTGCAACAATGGCACCTGTTTTCGTATCGACGACTGTCATAGCGGCTTGCATGTCATCCGATTCAAATAAGTCGGATGTGCTTAACGCATTTTCAACCGATTGTTGGGCTGATGGGTCTAGTGACGTTTGAATTTTCACACCTTCAGAAAGTAAGTGTGTCATGTTGGCTTCTTCCAATTCAGCTAAAACAAGATCGACATAGGCGGGATATTTTGTTTTGCTAACCTGTCTTTTATCCTCAGAAAGCAGGGTCGAAGTGATGGGGATGAGCTTCGCTGCTTCCATTTCCTCTTTTGTAATCTTTTTATGCTGATACATGAGACCCAAAACAATATTACGACGTTTTTCAGCCCGCTCTGGATTTTTATAAGGGTTGTAGCCGTTTGGACTTTGTGGCGTACCCGCTAATAAAGCAATTTCATGTAATTCAAGTTCATTTATACTTTTACCGTAAATCTCTTTGGAGGCTGTTCCAATTCCATAAATGTTGCCACCCATTAGGATTTTGTTGAAGTACATTTCAAATATTTCTTCTTTGCTATACTTTCGTTCAAGTTGGAAGGCAAGCCAAGCTTCTTGTGCTTTTCTTTTTAAAGTTTTTTCATCCTTCAAGAAAGAGTTTTTAATCACTTGTTGCGTGAGGGTACTTGCTCCTTGAGAACCAAATCCACTCTTGAAGTTGGCGAGGACTGCACCGCCCAGTCGCCAGAAGTCCATTCCGTGGTGGGAAAAGAAACGTACGTCTTCAGTTGCTAAAATAGCATCTTTGACGGATTCAGGAATGTCCTTATATGCGACGAATTCACGCTTTTCAGCACCAGATTTCATAAAGACATCGCCGTTAACATCTAGCAATTCAGACGATAGAGGGTCTTTCAAAAGACTCTCATCGAGGTCCGGAGCAGAACTTGCGTAAAAGGCAAATAATCCAGCCCCACCAATTAGTCCGGCTAAGCCAATTAGCACAAGCGCAAGAAAGATTTTCTTAATGATGTTTTTTGCACCTTTTGGCTTGTTACTTTTCTTTTTACTACGTTCAGCTTCGATTTTTTTTCTTCCCGTTCTTGACTTTATATTATCACTCATATTTCTCCCTACCTTTCAATCGCTTACTATAATGGAAGACATGGCTTGTAAATAATCAAGTCTGGGATTGAAACCGGGTGAAATTTCCACGGCCACTTCCTCAAACTCTGCCAATGTCATTGATTTTCTTCCGCCCGTCTTCATTCTTTCCCAATAATTCTCGAAACTATCATAAGAGATGATGAAATAGCGGTCAAGTGTAGTGAATTTGATGATGAAAAAAACAATTCCCGCTTGCTCTGACACACTTTTCATATGCTCGACCTGATGCTCATGAATATTTTGCAATGGGAAAGACGTTACGCTTTTGGTTTCCTTTGCTTCAAAATCAATGTACTTGCCCTGCCATACGCCGTTGAAATCTGTTGTAGACGGTGTCCTGAAATAAGCTTCGGTAATGACAGCAGCACTTCTAGCAGGATACTTGACGTTGACGATTTGAACGGGCACGGGCTTTTTATGGATGACAGCGATGCCGCGGCTCAAGTAGAACTCATTCGTGTCATTCAATTCATCTTCTAATGACTTTCCCCGGTTGCTGAATGACAGATCAATTTTTTTCGGCAAGCTACTCTTCTGAACGGCTACATATTTCTTACCGTTCGGATAGCGTATTGTCATAGGTACCACCTCGCATCTCACTATCATACCATAATAATTGGACGAATAAGGGGTTCGAAAGTTTCAAAAAGGATGTGTATCCCCGCAATAATCCTCTGTACTTTACAATAATCTCGCAACACCTTGTCCCAGCCGTTTAAAACAAAGTCCTGTACCCAAAATCCCTGAAACCCTTGTCACTACTCTCTTTCTTCAATCTCGAACGTAAAGAACTTCTTTTTAAACCGAGAAAAACGTGAACAAAAAGCGTGAGAAAAGCAGTGAAAAGTGGTCAAAACGTGAACAAAAATGTGTGAAAATGAGGGAAAGGTATGGGGACTTTATTATAAAGAAACGCCAAGAATGCGGGTTGGGGTGGGGTGAAGGTGCAGGGGTATTTTTTAAATGGACAGATGAACAAGGCTGTGCTACGTTCGATAAAGTCGAAGGCATTCATCAACCAAAATGAAGCTGAATTTTTTTAGAAGGGTCCCTAAACAGTCCGTCAAAAACAGCCATCCTCTTTAAGGATGGCTGATGGTGTATGAAAATATTATCTTAGTACCTGACCCAGCTCAACCCAGTTGTCCCTTCGCCTGCATGGACACCAACGCACACACTTAGAGGAAGTACTTGAATTTTTAAGTTTGGAAATTCCTGCAATAGTTCGTCTTTCCATGTACTCGCGTCATTCGTGTTATTGCAGTGAATGACTGCGATTTCCGGAATGCTGCCTTTTTGCATGTCATTGCGTAGTAAATCAGTTATATTTTTTTTAGCTCGTTTATAAGCCCGCACTTTTTCTTTCATCACTGGCTTACCATCCTTAAATGTAATGATCACTTTGATGTTTAGTAAATTGCTTAAAAATGCTTGTGTGCCGGAGACGCGACCACTTTTATGTAGCTGTTTTAAATTGACGGGGATAAATGCTAGTTGGGTATTTGCGGTCATCTTTTTGATAGAAGTCACTACTTCTTCCACAGTATGACCTTGTTCAATCAGTTCACTACCAATCTCAATCATTTTAACCATCGGGTAGGAACCAATTTTTGAATCGATAGGATAGACCTTGAAGTCTACCATCTGTGCAGCCGATTGTGAACTGTCAAACGTACCCGACATGCCACTAGACACATGCAAAGCAATAGCGCAGTCATAGCCTTCTTGGTGTAACTTTTCATATAAAGCTACCATTTCACCAATGGCAGGTTGAGAAGTTTTAGGTGGCGTTTGTGTCACATTCAATTTGTAATAAAACTCGTCCTGCGTCAAATCAATGCCTTCCCTAAAAACGCCATCTTCAAATACGACGCTTAACGGTAAAATATGTACGTTGTGTTTTTGGATAAAAGCCTCGTCTAGCTGCGCAGCGGAATCTGTAATCCAAGCAATTTTCTTCGTCATAATCAAACGACTCCCTCTATGATGCTTATTTTAGCGTTGTCACTAGCGTTCTATTATCGCTAATGTACACCACCCATGAAAAGAGCACTAGTGTTAATTGTCATATAAAGTCGAAATTTCGCTGATGATGACTTAATTTGAACATAACTTGAGTCAGCGGAAGTGCAAAACCTCCGCTGGTTCAAGTTTGCCTCCGGCGGATGTCACAAATTTTGAGGGGAGTTAATTGCGCGAGCGCAATTCAAAATTTGGACGCAATTACGCCAAGGCGTAATTGATCTTGTGCCAAGAACAAGGAATATACGTTCTTGCCGAGATGGTGCATCTCAGTCATTTCTGCTAAAATAAAAGAAACGTCCGGAAAGGGTGTATATTATTGAATCTACAACAAAAAACTGAGAGATTACTTGCAGTTTGCAGAGAATGTTTCGAACGTCATGCACAAATGAGGGAACTCAATCGAGAACCTGATTTTTTTATAGAAGTAAAACCATATGCCGATCAATACCACACATTATTGGATGAATGGACGGGAGAAGTGTCCGAATTTATTAAGACAGAGAAGCCGAAATATGTTCATCCTGTTCAAATTGAATCGTTAAATGATTCGATGAAGCAGTTTATTGTCCAGTCCTTCTATCAGAAGACAGGAAAAAAACGTTTCGTGTTATCGATCAATTCGGCGGAATATACGTTTAAGACGATTTTGGATGCGATTGAAGTGGCGGACAAGGAGAAGAGAACATGATAAAGCAGCCGGCTATTCACGAAGTGCTCGAAAAACTGCGCCAGGATCCCGATTTTTCAACAAATGTTGCCCATTATAAAACGATTGCAGGCAAAGAGGCAGTTTACGCAGATTTTCCGGTCAAGCTTCATCCGTCGATTATTAAAGCACTAGCATCCAAAGGGATTCATCAATTATACAGCCACCAACGGGAAGCATTTGAATTGGCTACCGCAGGGGAGTCGTTCACGGCGGTTACACCGACAGCTTCTGGAAAATCACTCTGTTATCATCTACCTGTCATGCAAAGTATTTTAGAGGATGCGTCATCACGAGCGATTTATTTATTCCCAACAAAAGCACTGGCGCAAGATCAGCTAGCGGACCTTCATGAATTAATTGAAGCGAGCGAGGAAACGATTCTCAGTTATACCTATGATGGGGATACAGCGCCAGGGCTACGGTCCAAAGTAAGAAAATCTGGTAATATCGTATTGACGAACCCGGATATGCTGCATTCTGGTATTTTGCCGCACCATACGAAATGGGTATCATTATTTGAGAATCTGAAATATATCATTATTGATGAATTACATACGTATAAGGGTGTGTTTGGCAGTCATGTGGCTCATGTACTGCGTAGGCTACAACGAATCTGTCGTTATTATGGTAGTGATCCTGTGTTCATTTGCACATCGGCAACCATCGCCAATCCACGTGAGCTTTCGGAGTCGCTGACCAATACGGAAATGCATTTGATTGCCAACAACGGTGCTCCTGCGGGGAAAAAGCATTTTATATTTTATAATCCTCCAGTTATTCATCCAACATTTGGTATTCGAAGAAGTGCGGTGCTGGAAGTACGTGATGTCGCGGCTTTGCTATATCGTGAAGGCATTCAGACGATTATTTTTGCGAAAAGTAGAGTGAGAGTTGAAATGCTCGTCACTTATATGAAGGAACTAACGAAGAAAAAATTATTCGATGAAACCGTGATGGGCTATCGAGGAGGTTACTTACCTTCGGAACGGCGAAAAATTGAAAAAGGACTGCGCGAGGGAACGATTCGCACGGTTGTCAGTACGAATGCATTGGAACTCGGCATTGATATCGGGCAATTGCAGGCGTGTATTATGACGGGTTACCCTGGAAATATTGCGAGTGCTTTTCAACAAGCGGGGCGCGCAGGTAGAAGACAGGAAGAAGCATTGATTATTTACGTCGCCCAATCTGTCGCGCTCGATCAGTACATTATCGAACATCCCGATTATTTGTTGGGCCAATCACCTGAAGAAGCGCGCATTCACCCAGAGAATATGTTTATTTTAATGGATCATCTGAAATGCGCTTCATTCGAATTACCTTTTTCATCGACTGAAACATACGGTGAATTCGAGGTGCAAGACTTACTCGCTTTCCTGGAAAGTGAAGGCGTCCTCGTCAAGACGACGGACAAATGGCATTGGATGACGGAACGTTTTCCGGCAAGTGAAGTAAGCCTACGTTCCGCATCACAGGAAAACGTCGTCATTATCGATAAAACCCATCCAAAAGCAACTAGAGTCATTGGTGAGATGGATCGTTTCAGTGCGATGACGCTACTTCACGAAGAAGCCATCTATATTCATCAAGGCACGCAATTCCAAGTCGAGATCCTCGATTGGGATGAAAAGAAAGCGTACGTCACCGAAGTAGATGTTGATTACTTTACCGATGCTAATCTTGCGGTGGAATTAAAAGTGATGAATGAAGACCAAGTGAAGTCATTTGGACAACGCGAGGCGGCTTACGGTGATATTGCTGTGCTTGCTATTCCAACTATTTTCAAAAAAATCCGTTTCGATACTCATGATAATATCGGCTCTGGCCCCATATCTTTGCCAGCAGAAGAATTGCATACATCGTCTACCTGGTACACCTTTGATATACCAGAAGGATGGACAGGTGCTGGCTTAACGGATGCGATGACGGGTGCAGCGTATGCGATTCAGTCATTTATCCCACTCTTTGTGCG
>NZ_JAWLIQ010000023.1:0-59393 GCF_033485175.1 Sporosarcina sp. YIM B06819
TCGCCTTTGAAGACGCATTAAATTGCTTAGTTGTTTTGTCATTCAAATAATCAATAACAGATACAACGTCGAGTTCATGCTCGACAATCTCTTTCTTAATACTCTTATTCTCTTTGGTTATTGCTAGGGGCATTTCGCCTTCCGTAGCGAGGGCAAATTGCGCTTCCTCTTGAGCTGATTTTGCTTCCGGCACTGTTGCATGTTGATCCGTGTGAAGTTGAAGCTTTTGATAATCAATGCGATACCATTTCGTCTTGTCCATTTTCATCCGGTTATACGAAGACGTTGCAATAATAAACCCTTTAACTTCTAGTCTACGAATCGCTCGTTTAATCGTATCGACAGACCAAAATGGGAATTCATCGTTTTTCCACTCTTCATACGTTTTGTAAACCCACTTATGTCCATCCCGTACATGATTCGAAATTAGTGATCTAAAATGCAACTGCTGGAGCACCATAGCCTCGTTCAATCCAATTTGCATTGCGAGTGATGGAAGCACCTGAAGTGGTGACTCATTTATTAATAAATTCATAAAAACTCCTCCTCTATTTTAAATGCGTCTTATCGAAGAAAGCACGACGTCTTTTGCCTAGACGAACGATGCTTTCACTTAATACATAGACAAAACATTCAAAAAAGGAGACAATTGAAAAAAGTGCCTAACAATCGCCCAGATAAAATGTGGAACGTTTGTTAGGCACTCTTATATTTACTTGGATGCTTCTTTACTTTCAAGTAATGATAATTCGTCTGGTAAATTGCGCTACACAAAGGCAGTTTTTTATTTTAAGACTCTTCCTGCTCTTCCCCATTCAACACCAATTTAAACTGAACATCCGCTTTTAACGAATCGGAAACCGAACAATATTTCTCTTTTCCAAGACGAATGGCTCTCCAAACTTTCTTACTATCGATATCTCCCTCGATTATAAATGTCACCTCGATGGCTATAAAGCCTTTGGGGGGTTCTTCCTTCCGCGTTCCTTCCGTTACAATTTCTATTTTACTGATTTTTTCTAGATGAGGTCTTAAGATCATTGTGACGTCAATGCCAATGCAGCCTGCCACAGCACCGAGCAGCATTTCGGTAGGTGTAGCCCCTTTTCCTAAACCGCCATACAGTTCCGTCGCGTCCATATTGATGTCATACCCTGAATCGCCGACCGCTGTAAAAGCACGTCCGCCTGTCCATGTTGTCGTTACTTTCATGTCTAGCCACCCTTTCTTAGTAGTTCAAATTGGTTCCTGGACCGACCGGAATACCGAGTACATACCAAATGACAAAGAAGATTGTCCAGCTAATAAGTATGATGATGGAATAGGGCAACATGAGCGATATCACTGTACCCACGCCATTTTCCTTGCCATAGCGCTGCGCGAAGGCGACAACAAGTGGAAAGAACGGCATCAGTGGTGAAATGATATTTGTCGCAGAGTCACCAACCCGATAGGCCACTTGGGTCACTTCCGGCGCAATGCCCATCTGCATGAACATCGGCACAAAAACAGGCGCCATAATCGCCCATTTCGCCGAATCCGCGGCGATAAATAAGTTAATAATAGTCGTAATAAAAATCAGCGCTACAAGCAACGGTGCGCCATCTAGATGAATCGCCTGTAAAAAATCAGCGCCTTTCACCGCAATGATTGTCCCCAAATTCGTATAATTGAATAACGCCACAAATTGTGCGGCAAAAAAGATTAATACGATGAATCCGGACATTGTTTCCAATGAGGATGTCATTAAATTGGCGATATCCTTATCATTCTTGACCGTTTTTGTAGCGAATCCGTAGACAACACCTGGCACTAAAAAAATCAACATCATGATAAAAATAATACTGCTCATGAATGGCGACTTGATTATGCTACCACCCTCGCCTCTCAGTATTGCATTTTCCGGAAGAATAAGAAGAGCGATTGCGATGATTGTGATTAGGATTGAAATATTCGCCCAGAAAAGTCCTTTCTTTTCCAGATGAGAAATCTTGTTTTGATGTTCCACTGCTTTACTCGGGACATATTCCCCTAATTTCGGTTCGATTAGCTTATCCGTCACAAGTGTCCCGATAATCACGATGAGAAAGGTCGAGGCGAACATAAAAAACCAGTTATCTGTCGGATTAACAACATACCCGACATCCAATATGTGCGACGCTTCAGTTGTAATCCCGCTTAACAACGGATCGTTCGTCCCCAAAAACAGATTGGCCGAATATCCTCCCGCAACACCGGCAAAAGCAGCAGACAAACCTGCTAACGGGTGCCGGTTGAATCCTAAGAAAATAATGGCGCCAAGCGGTACAAGCACAACATAACCAACAGAAGCGGCAACATTGGACAATACACCCATCAGCACGACAATCGGCGTTACGAATTTTTTCGGTGCTTTTGTCACAGTATTCGTCATTAAAGCGCTAATATATCCGCTTTTCTCAGCAACCCCAACCCCGAGCATGGCCACAAGCACCGGGCCAAGCGCCACAAAAGATGTAAAGTTTACGACAACATTTGAAAACATATATGCAATGCCTTCTGGAACAAGCAAACTGACCGCTTTGACTGTCAGCGTCTCAATTTGTCCCGTTTCTTTATTTACCCCTTCAAAGCTTACAACAGTCCCCATTACATAAAAAACATGCGATAAAGCAATCACAATTAACGTGAAGATCATGAAAATCGTAATAGGATGCGGCAGTCGATTTCCTTTTTCCTCTATGAAATTCAGTAATCGAACCGACTTGGATTGCTTAGATTGATCCATTCGGCCCCTCCTTTGTGAATGATGTCGTTAGGAGTATACCCGTATGGCGCTGATTGGAAACAAATCTGATAGTTACTGCCTGCTACTGCCATATATAAAAAAAATCCCTTTCCAATGACACTTCGGAAAGGGATTTCTCATGAAATTTACTATTGGTTTTATTCTACAAAAGAAAGTCGAGCATTTTTTTGGAAACGTGCGAGGGCTTGTTTTGCTTCAGCTTGATCAGTAAATTCGAATATTCTGACAATCTTTTGTTCAAATACTGTGACTACCCACATGTTGCATTCTCCTTTTCGCTTTCTATATTTGTTATTATCTTTAGTTTACTCTATTTTTAGTCGTAGGACAGTGATATGTGAATCACTTCACGAAGTGTTCAAATTCAAAGCGCTTACATATGGAGACTTTGTGGCACACTTCGAAATCTCGTAAGTACCCATCACCTTTTTTTGTGTTACCATAGAGAGTACAAAAATCTTAATAGAAAAGGTGATAAACCGTTGAAATCATTGTGGAATCTATATATAAAAATTCCGTTTGTTGTGAAAATAACTACCGGGTTTATCCTTGGTGCAATTATTGGCATCGTCTTCGGGGCAAGCGCTGGATTTCTTAGTCCACTAGGTACCTTGCTGTTGAATTTATTAAGCTTAGTTGCCATTCCCGTCATTTTCCTTACGGTCGTCTTAGCCGTGAATCAAATGAATGTCACACAATTGGGTCGGATAGGTGGCAAACTGATTCTCTATTACGCGCTAACTACAGCTGCTGCCGTCCTAATTGGCCTATCACTCGCACTTTGGTTGGCTCCCGGCAACAACATGACCTTGCCCAATGTAACGGTCGACAAACCGGTTACGCCTCAATTTTCCGATGTTTTGCTACAAATTGTGCCTAAAAATATTTTTGCCGCTTTCACTGCTGGTGATTTAATGGCCATCTTGTTTGTAGCTGTACTTATCGGCATGGCTATTTCGATGATGAAATTCTCCTCGGATAAGCAAATGGTAGAATACGGAACGTTACTGGATAAGATGGTTACTGCACTCAATAGTATGTTCTACAAAATCTTGAGCGGCGTTTTGGTCTATGCACCCATCGGTATTTTCGCCATCAGCGCTACTGCATTCGGCAGTCAAGGCCTCGAGACCTTCAAAGCACTACTGACATTTACAGTGGTGTTCTACTTAGGTCTGCTCATTCTGTGGGTATTCGTCTATACAGGATTCTTGAAATTGTCGGGTACGCCCGTTATCAATTTCTTCAAGCAAACAAAAGATGCGTATACAACTGCATTCTTTACTTCCAGTAGTATCGCTTCGCTTCCCATTGCAATTGAAGCAGCAAAGAAAGCCGGTATTTCAGACAAAACGGCAAATTTCGCGCTTCCTTTGGGCGCCGTGTTCAACTCTGACGGAGGAGCCCTACGAATGGGTGTATCCATTGTCTTTGCTGCCAACATTACAAATCTAAACCTATCCGTTTCAGATTTTTTCATGATCATCGTGATAGGTACACTGCTATCGATTGGTACATCCGGTGTTCCAGCTGCTGGCTTGGTCACCTTGTCAGCCGTACTAACGATGTTTGGATTACCTCTTGAAATTGTTGCATTAATTGCAGGAGTGGATGCCATTATCGGCATGGGGGGAACTGCCTCCAATGTCGTAGGAGACATTGTCGGTGCTGCTGTAGTAGATCGTACAGAAGAAAAGAAACTTGCCAAGGGCATTCATTTATAGAACGTAAGCGAGGCCCTGGAATGAACCACTCATTCCAGGGCCTCGTTCCTACAACAAAAAATCAAGTCCCAAAGCAATTTGATGTTGCCCTAGAACTTGAACTTTTCAAGCATTACCTCGATACGATTACTCACCTATCTCCAACGAATTGTCTTCATCACTCTTGTATTCCAAAACATCTCCGGGCTGACAGTCCAAAGCCTTACAAATTGCCTCTAAAGTTGATAATCTAACCGCTTTTGCCTTGCCATTTTTCAATATAGAAAGATTCGCCATTGTGATGCCAACCCTCTCCGAAAGTTCCGTTACACTCATTTTCCTTTTAGCCAACATTACATCGATATTGATAATAATCGCCATTGTTTTCACCTCAGACCGTTAAATCATTTTCTGATTTTATTTGAATAGCTTCTTGTAACAGTCTTTGGAGAACAGCAGCAAAGACGGCAATCACCATGGAAGCAAAAATTATGACCAATCCAATTACTATAATACCCGGAGCGTCGTCTATCTCTGCCACGAGATAAAAGAGTGGCATGCCTGCAACAAACAAGATACTGATTATGATTGCACAGTATTTAATAGTCTTTAAAGCTCTTACAGATAGTTCCGAGAATGCTTTGCTCTTGTCAATATAGCTTAACAGTTTAAAGGCTTGATACAAAGCAAAGTAAAAAGGGATTGCCGCTAGATAGAAATTGGTAAAAACGAGATATTTTATAGAAACCATCTCTGGATACAATTGTGCTGCAAAATCCGCTATCTCTGGTACCAAAAATATGCACATAGCAAGAATCGGAGTTCCAATAAGAATTACCGCTAGCTTTAAAAATAATGTTGTTCCTCGTTTCATAAAAAGCACCTCACTGGTTTATTGTAATTTTAATTCTAGCACAAATTTATCGTTTAGCAATAAATTATTGTTCCTTACCACTAATACTTTATCGATAAACATCTTTATCTTTCATTTAAAAAAAGAACAACGCATTCCTCATAATAAAGAAATGCTTATTATTTTAATCGATTCAAGCACAAAAATACCCCCTGAGTAAATTCTCAGGGGGCTGATGCCATTACACTTTGCTCACAATAATTTCTTCATCCACAACATCTACATGGACTTTTTCAATAAGTTCTACTTCCAACATAAGGTCTGTCAATGGATCCTCAATTTTGTCTTGAATGACTCTGCGAAGTGGTCGAGCGCCGAAGCGTTTGTCGTAGCCTAGTTTGACCAAAGCACGCTTGGCTTCCGGAGAGATCGTAATGTCTATAGCATTTTCTTCAATCGTTGCCTGTAAATCTACCAGCATTAAGTCAACGATTTCAAGTAGATTCTCTTCTGTTAGTTCATTGAATGCGACAATCGCATCAAAACGGTTAAGGAATTCCGGTTTAAAATAAGCCCCTAGTGTTTCCAGCATATTGACGGATTCATGTACGGTTTGATTGAACCCGACACTCACTTTTTTGTCACCTGTTCCGGCGTTGCTTGTCATAATGATGACTGTATCTTTGAAGCTGACGGTGCGACCATGTGAATCGGTTAAACGGCCATCTTCCATAATTTGCAGGAACATATTTTGAACGTCTGGATGTGCTTTTTCAATTTCATCGAGCAGTAAAATAGAATACGGATTGCGGCGAACTTGTTCTGTCAATTGACCGGCTTCCTCATGCCCTACATACCCTGGAGGGGAACCGATAATTTTAGACACCGCATGTTTCTCCATATACTCACTCATATCAAGACGAATTAACGCATCGCGCGAACCGAATAACTCTTCCGCCAGCACTTTCGTGATTTCAGTTTTACCAACACCTGTTGGACCCACAAATAGGAAGGAGCCGATTGGGCGATCTTTCGCTTTGAGTCCCGCACGGCTGCGGCGGATTGCTTTGGCAATTTTATCAACCGCTTCTGCTTGACCAATGACCTTTTTGTTAAGGTTATCCGCGATGCCTTTCATTTTCGCTTGTTCTGCCGCCTGTAGTTTTGTCACAGGAATCCCTGTTTTTTCTTCTACAATCAACTCGATATCTTCAACAGACACTTCCCTATGTTCTACTTCTCCACTTTGATTTGCCTTTTCTAGTTTTTTACGTAATTGAATTTCCTCATAACGTAAATTCGCCGCTTTTTCATAGTCTTCCCGTTCCGCTGCCAGCTCTTTTTGCTGAATCACTTCATTGAGAAGTGTTCCAATTGACTTAGAATCGGCTGCTGTCTGTACAAGGTTTAAACGTGCTCCGACTTCATCCATCAAGTCAATCGCCTTGTCTGGTAAAAAGCGGTCTTGAATATATCGTTGTGATAAAGTGACAAAGGCACGCACCGCTTCATCCGAATAACGCACACCATGGAAATCTTCGTAACGGTCTTTAATACCTTTTAGGATATGAATCGTGTCTTCTGCAGAAGGTTCCTTCACGATTATCGGTTGAAACCGGCGTTCAAGTGCAGCATCTTTTTCGATTTGACGGTATTCTTTCAACGTCGTTGCGCCGATTAGTTGTAAGCCCCCACGTGCTAAAGCCGGCTTCAAAATATTCCCGGCGTCCATTTGTGAACCTTCCGCCGTGCCTGCCCCAACGAGCAAGTGGATTTCATCAATGAATAAAATGACATCTTTTCGCGTCTGAAGTTCTTCAATCAATTGTTTCATCCGCTCTTCAAATTGCCCTCGAATGCCTGTATTCGTTACGAGTGAAGCGACATCTAACAAATACACTTGTTTGTTCATCAATTTCGCAGGGACATCGCCTTCGTGGATTTTCACGGCAAGCCCCTCGGCAATGGCTGTTTTACCGACACCCGGCTCTCCGATTAACACCGGGTTATTTTTATTTCTCCGATTTAACGTCTCAATGACGCGCTTTACTTCTTGGTCACGTCCGATAACGGGATCAATCTGTCCATCCTTGGCATCGTTTGAAAGGTTTCTACCTAGTTGGTCTAACAAACCAGTGCCTTGACTTTCTTGTGTTTGTCTTGTTTGTGTGCGTGCCTGATGGCCGCCATTTGCTTTGGAAAAATGCTGTGCATCTTTGTTAAATGACGGCATTTTTCCTAACGCCAATTGACCTTGGATCTCTTGAAAACACCTGTGACACAGGTTGATTTGCATTCCTTGATGATTCACTTGAAATCTCAAATTCATCGTTGCTTCGTTTTTACCACAATGTTTACATTTCATGTTTGTTTCCTCCTTCTTATCTCGCGTTCTGACTTTGACTATATTTAACCTTTGATTGTAGTATACACTGATCTATTTTGACCTTCAAGTTTGTTGCTTGGTTTTTGATAAGAGTTATTAGGAAGATTATATTCTTTCTCGTTTCAAAAAAAAGTGCCAATGACAATTTAAATTAATTCCATCAGTTACCACTGGCAAAAATTCAGAACACCACTTCCGTACGACTCAAATAACCTCCTTCCCTAGCAACTATCTGCCAAGAAAGGAGGTTTTATTATTCAGTCGAATCAATCCCCAAAACCCCCATCACCCGCCCAACAAACAGCTCCCGATCATAATCATGATACAACTGCCCTGCCAACCTCACAGGGTCCCCAAAGAAAAACCGTTCATACAACGTCTCGCGCGTACCAAACGCACTCATCGTCAAATCCCATGCTAAACGGAAAATTTTGACCCGTTCCTCTGCGTTATTTGCTTTCGATTGCAAATACTGATTTAAATCTTTGCGAATACTAGACTGAAAGGCATTTTCTGTCGGAATGGACATCAGTCCGCTGGCACCTAGCTGCTGAATGATTTCTGTGAAGCGTGGGTAGACCCTTGGAAAGTAGTTGATGGCAATTTGGAGAGTTGTTCGATTTGGCCGCATCCATCCCCATTCGTCTAGCTCGGCCTCCACTTCCGATTTGATGACCAGCGCCTTCATCGTTTCCAGTGCAACGATGATTTCAGTCACTTTCTCTTGCACATGCTGGTAATCGCCGATATTGATGGTGTCTATGATGGATTGGACAACGCCCAACACAAATTCAATTTTTACAATTTGTCGGGAAACTACTTGATGTAAGGTGAACGGCTGGAATGAGCTACAAGCTATGAAACTGTTGGCGACTGCGATGTTATCATAGTAAAAAACACGCTCCCACGGGACTAGTACATTGTCAAACACAACAATCGAATCCATTTCCTCATAGCGCGCGCTCAATGGAGAGTTAAATGTCGAATCGCCTCCAGCAAATGATTCTCTGCAGACGAACTTGAGACCTTCACTGTTACTAGGAATTACGAAGGCGAATCCATTGGCCGCGTCCTTCACACCACCTGTTGCAATGACAACAATTTCATCCGTAATGCCGCCCTGAGTTGCCAGTAATCGTGCCCCCTTGACGACGATGCCCTCCTCATTACGTTCCACCACTTTGGCGGCAATCGGCTCGCCTTCCTCCTCGAAATGGAATTGTGCCCGATTGACTTGCGGGTCAATGAACGAATGGGTCATCGATAGATCGTTGTCACGCGCATACTCATAAAATGACAGAACGTTTTCAGGAAAGCAGTTCTCTTTTCCCTTCAATAAATCCACAGAAGATGCCAGCGCCATCACTACGGTATTCATATAATCGGGACTTCTACCCATCATGCCATTGTTGGACAGCGCCCACTGCTGGACCATCGCCCGCCTTTTCACTAAATCTTCTACAGTCGTCGGTTGTAAATAGGACATACCCACGGGTTGCCCGGTTGCTGGAGAAGGATACGTCATGCTAACGCCATTATGCTGTAGATCATATAAGGCCGCTTGGCTTTTCATAATCCCTTTGAAAGCGGGATGCTCAGAAATTTTACCTGTCACAGGTTGCCCATCTACCCAGACATTTGTGTGTAGCTCATCAATGCGATTGATATAGTCATTACCTGTAATTGCTGCCATATTAGACACTCCTAACAGTTGGTTTAGAGGTGAACTCTGCCTACTTCGCTAGTTGTATACTATTAAATTTCCTTGTTTATTGTTACATAATCGAATCTGCTTATCGCCTATTCATCAAATTCCACCCCTTTTCCCCTTAACATTGGATATGACTCCAAAATATCCCGTTAATTTTACGAATGTGTAATGAATCTGTAACCGAACTGCTGTTGAACCCGAATGCATTGTCGCCTACTATTGATATATAGTCATTGACCATTCAATGATTCATAGAAAAGGTGGCTGACATACATAATGAAAAAACTAACATGTTCACTAATCTTGGCAGGCTCTTTAGCTTTCGGGATCACAACAACTAATGCAGAAGCAAGTACACATACGGTCAAAACCGGAGAATCATTATGGATCATTTCAAATTCAAACAATGTGTCCATATCCGATCTCATGAAATGGAATGACTTGACATCAGACGAGCTCTTTCCAGATCAAGTCTTACAAATATCAGGTAAGAAAAACGAGTCGGCAAGTGACAGCAAAACGGCTTCAAAATCATCCGTTGCTTCCGTAAAAGTTGTTGAACAAGCAATGAAGCTAACGGGTATCCCTTACGTATTTGGCGGGACTACAATAAATGGATTTGACTGTAGTGGATTTATTCAATATGCATTCAAAAAATCAGGAAAAAATGTCTCACGAACCACGCTTAGCCAATTTGCACAATCGAAGAAAGTAACTTCTCCTAAGCCAGGTGATTTGGTCTTTTTCGAAAATACATACCGTAAAGGCATTTCGCACGTCGGTATTTACATTGGCAACAATAAGTTCGTCCATGCTGGAGGCAAGAAATCACAAGTAACAAGCCTAAACAACAGCTATTGGAAGTCAAAATTTCATAGTTTTAAGCGACTGTAAACAAAATCCCTTACTTGAATGAGTAAGGGATTTTGTTCTATATTCTATTTCAAACAATCGACGGGACAATTTAGCCTTCTTTCCACACAAGGTAAGCGGAATATTTCACAACCTTACCCAATCGACACACGATTTCTACCTAAATTTTTAGAAGTATACAGCGCTTGATCGGCCCTCTCCAAGATCGTCATACTGGTATCCCCTTGTTTAACAACGGCAATACCAATACTGATGGTTACAGGCTCACAAGACCAATAACTTTGTTCAATCGACCTTCTTAGCTCTTCTGCTAACTTATAGCTTGTTGCCTCATCGGTGTTAGGCAACAGGATCGCAAATTCTTCGCCGCCTATCCGCGCTACTACATCATCCGTTCTAGCGGCATTTTGTAGCTTCGAGGACAGTTCCTGTAGGACAATATCACCTACCAGATGCCCAAACTTGTCATTGATGAGCTTAAAATAGTCTATATCTATGAGTAATAGGACAAATGGTTTGTAGTAATCCCTATTTTCAACTAAAAAGATTGTCATCTGTTCTTCAAAGTATCTCCTGTTGGAGAGACCTGTAAGGAAATCCGTCAAAGCGAACTGCTGAAGCTGTAAGTTAAGTTGTTCTAGTTCGCTTTTCTTCCCTTCTACTTCCTTGAGCAACTGCTGCAATTCCAAGTTTGCCTCATCTGTCTCTTGCAGAATGCGTTCAGCATTTCGCTTGTCCTGGATCAACTCATTTTCATACTCATCTCGAACTCTCGTTTCCATCAGCACACATTCAATGCGTTTTGTACCGTCTACTTCGCGCTCAACCGCATTCATCAACACCGGAATCTTGTCTGTTGCACTTTGCAAGGTCAGATAGATTTCATTCACTTGCCCATTAATATCAAGTAAGGGTAGAAAATACGTTTGATAATAAATATGTGAAGCGGTTGTCAATATCTTATGAATATGGTGTTGGTTTAGGTCTTCTTGCGATTTTCCTAGCATTTTTTTAAGGGTATCATTCATTTGAAGAATCTTCCCATGCTGGTCAATTGAAGAATCTTCCCATGCTGGTCAATGACTAGGTAGCCACATGGCGCAAAGTTTAATTGATCAAACATTTCTCAACCTCCAACTATCACTGGCCTCCGATAAAGTTCTTTATATGATAAATCGTTTCTTCAGGATAACTTAAATGCGGATTATGGCCAGTGGCTTCCATTAAAATAAGTTTGCTATTATGTAAATGAGTATGCAAATAATGCGCAATTTCAAGTGGTACAATGGAATCCTCTTTTGCTTGTAAAATGACAGAAGGTATCTTCACCTTCTCCAAGTCATCCCGGACATCGATATTAAACGTCATCTCACAAAACTGTCTCACAATGTGCTGGTCGTTTGCCATTAAAATTTCTTCAAATTCCTCAGTTAACGCTGGACGACCACTATTTTTTGAAGCAATCGGCGCTAAATACTTCACCCATTCTTTATAGTTTCTTTCCATCATCTCCAAGAGTTCATCAATATCCGCCTTGTCAAATCCCCCTGCATAGCCTGGTTGATTAATATAACAAGGAGAAGGTCCTATCAGACAGAGTTTGTCAAATAACGCTGCATTGGTAATAGACGCCAATAATCCGATAACTCCACTGATGGAATGGCCTACAAAAATAATATCTTTCAAATTAAATGCTATACAAATGTCTACTATATCTGCTGCGTACCCCTCTGGAGTACCATACCGCTCACTATTATAGGCACTTTTATCGGAATGGCCTGATCCTACATAGTCAAATACGACTATTTGAAACTCCTCTTCAAATGCCGGCGTGATCTTATGCCAAACTTGCTGATCACAGCCAAATCCGTGTGCAAATATAATTGTTTTCGTCCCTTTTCCAAAAATCCGAACATTATTTCTACGTCGAATAGCTTCCTGGGTCATATACATTCATCCTTCCCGAATGAAAAAATACCTATTATCTTCATTATAGACAGGATAATAGCTCTATTCAATTGAATATATTTTTAACATGCAATATAGCAATAAACAAATGTGATTGCCGACAAATCGGTCGAATATTGAATATACAAAAGTTTTACGTCAACACAATTAAATAATAGGTTGACGTATATTATTCAGTTGTACTACAATAAATGAGTAAACTATAAGAATTTAATAGTTAACCAAATGAAAGGGGATTTCACACAATGCTAGAATCACGTTTCAAATTACGAATGATGATTACATCCGCACTTTTCGCAGCCATAATTGGGGTATTGGCACAAGTTACCATTCCATTACCTCTTGTGCCGATTACTGGACAAACATTGGCGATTGGACTTGCCGCGACGATATTAGGTGCACGATACGGGACTTTATCTGTCCTCGTTTATTTATGTTTGGGGGCCATTGGTGTACCGGTATTCGCACAGATGAAGGCTGGATTGGGAATTCTAATGGGGCCTACAGGCGGCTATTTAATCGGGTTCATCCCAACTGCCTTTATCATTGGCTATTTTCTTGAGAAGACAAGCTTTACACTTAAAAATGCCATTATCGCAAATATCATAGGAATGTTTGTTGCGTTAATTTTGGGTACAGTTTGGCTAAAAGTAGTTGCCGATATTTCATGGCTTGCGGCATTTGCAGGTGGATTTACACCGTTTTTAATCGGCGGCATCCTGAAAGCCTTGATGGCGTCGTGGGCTGGCATTGCTGTTCGAAATCGATTGAAGTCAATGAACCTGCTAACCACTTGGAGAGTAGAAGCGAAATAATCATAATGAAAGGCATCCTGATTGACGGGATGCCTTTTTCATTACAAATAACTTATTAGTGCCGTGGTGCAAAAAGAATAACAGACACGCCTACTAGACAAATGGCGGCACCTAGCCAATCATATACATCAGGTGCTTTTTTATCGATTCCCCATCCCCACAACACTGCTAGGACAATGAAAACTCCGCCGTAGGCTGCATATACCCTGCCAAATGAAGGAAATGCTTGAAAAGTAGCGATCACTCCATATAACGCTAGTGTTACTCCACCCATTAACCCCCAATAGAGAGGCTTTCCTTCTCGCAACCATAGCCAAATTAGGTAACCACCGCCTATTTCAGCTAATCCAGCAACTACAAATAAGATGAATGCAACAACTATTTTTCTCACTTCCAAATCCACTACTATAATACAAGTGTAGACCTTTTCTTCATGCGTTGTTCATGCATGTCCAAACGATGCTTATTGTAATCCTTCAAATAACAGTACTCTTGCAGGTGCAGCATCCGTACCTGTTAACTTGAGCGGTGCCGCAACCATGAAGTAGTCACCTTGTTCAACTTCTTTCAAACGAAGTCCTTCTATAATAATAATATTATTTGCAAACAATGTTTTATGAGTTGGATGTCCTTCTTGACTTCTTTCGATGCCAAGCGTATCGATTCCAGTTCCTCTAACACCAATCTCGGAAAGATACTCTGCTCCATCTTGTGCAAGATAAATAAAGTCGAAATTAAATGCTTCCTCGAAAGAATTTTTCGTTTTAAAGAATACGAAATCATTTTTCTCAATCTCGAACTTCTCCAAGTCAGCTTTCGAAATACCGTCTTCTACATCTGTTAAATCGAGTACTTTACACTGGCCCACAAGACTTTCCATCGGGATTGTTTCAAATGTATCGCCATCTACAACCATATGTAGCGGCGCATCAATATGCGTTCCCGTATGTACATCCAACTCCATACGCGTTTCTGTCACATATCCATTTGTCACTCGATTAAACTTAGGTTGCTTTTCTGCTTTATCTTTGTAAACAGTCATACCTTCATAAATTGTTCCCGTCACATCATACATCTTCATGTTAACAACCGCCTTTTTATTTAGTATCTAGCTATAAAACCATCATCGCATGTTATTTGGATTGCTGTCTAGTGAATTTACTTTGAATGCATAATTCATACATAGAAAATGACATACATTATTAATAAAAGTTCACACTTACATTAATTCAATGCAGTTGGTATACTGGTTACTGTTGTAATTATCATTCAGTGCATAAAAATATACGCATAAAACAAGTAGGAGAGAATTGATTATGAATTATGAAAATCCTTTACAAGGATTAGAAATGAAAGACAGTCTACTTGGGTCCCAAGAGACATCCATCATGCCCAATATGACCTTTGTTTTATTTGGGGCAACGGGAGATTTAGCGAAACGGAAATTATTTCCTGCTTTATATAATTTATTTCTCGATGGAAAAATGCCGACCGCTGTCTCGATTATTGGCTTAGGCAGAACCCCTTATCCAAACGATGAGTTTCAATCTAAAGTGGAACAAGCACTTCGAGATTATAGTAGAAGACCTGTTCAAACAGCAGGTTTGCAAGACTTTCTAAACCACTTTCAGTACTGTACATTTGATGCGACAAGCGATGAATCTTATCAAAACTTACACGAACTCATTCAGTACAGAGAGAGTGCGTTAGATATACCTGAAAACCGACTGTTCTATCTATCTGTTGCACCTCAACTGGTGGATGTGATTGCGTCTAATCTACACTCTAGTGGTATAAGCCAAACAAAAGGTTGGAAGCGACTCATTGTTGAAAAACCGTTTGGCAGTGACCTGAAATCCGCTCAGCAATTAAATGAACGTTTGAGCACAGCTTTCAGTGAGGAAGAAATCTACCGAATTGACCATTATCTTGGAAAGCCAATGGTCCAAAATCTTGAATCGTTAGTCTTTGCCAACCCTGCACTGGGGTTATTATTAGATCACTCAAAAATCGCTAATGTTCAAATCACTGCAAGTGAAACCGTTGGAGTAGAATCTCGAGCTAGTTATTATGAGCATGCAGGTGCGATTCGTGATATGGTTCAGAATCATCTTCTTCAGTTAGTGATGATGACTGCATTAAATCTTCCTGAGGAATTAACGGCCAAAGAAATTGAGATTAAGAAAAAAGAAGTGATAACGTCTCTTCGCCCTATTGAAAAAGAAACCGCCTATCGGGATATCGTTCGCGGTCAGTACACAGCTGGCGAGGTTCTCAATACACCTGTTGCTGGCTATAAAGAAGAGCCAGGCGTGAATGCGGCTTCCATGACTGATACGTATTTTGCGGCACGTTTACACATTGATAATCAGGATTGGAGTGGCATTCCTTTTTACATTCGCACTGGGAAAAGGACCGATAAAAAATCTACACGTATTGTCATTGAATTTAAAAGTAAGGTCAACGATAACAATAAGCTGTCACCTGAAGGAATTGCCCCGAATTTATTAATCGTGGAAATTAGTCCAAACGAAAATATATCGTTAAGGGTCAATATGAAAGATCCTTCTACGAATCGTTTTATCCCAACTGCCATTAACTTCTCAACTACACAAGAAGAACAGCCAGAAGCCTATGAACTATTACTGTTCGATGCAATGACTGGGAATGCAACATTTTTTGCCCACTGGCAAGAAGTAGAATTATCGTGGAAGTGGATCCAACCGATAGTAGAAGCATTTGAGGAAAACGCATTACCTTTACACACTTATCCGGCCGGCTCAACAGGCCCGGATGCTGCCAATCAGCTACTGCAAGAAGATCAATTCAATTGGTGGTAAGTAGCATTTGACCAACCAGATAGAGAAACTTACTAACATGAAGGAATGAGGAATCACCATGAGTACACAGCAGATGGGCGTTATCGGTTTAGGCGTGATGGGGATGAACCTAGCGCTAAACATTGAAAGTAAGGGCTACTCTGTAGCTGTCTATGATTACTGGACAGATCGCACAAATGCGTTTTCCAGCAATGAAGCGAAAGATAAAAATATTGTTGGTGCCAAAAGCATTGAAGAATTTGTCGCTTCGTTAGAAGTTCCACGCAAGATTTTATTAATGGTGAAGGCTGGGGAAACAACAGATGCGGTCATTCAATCGCTAGTCCCACATCTTCAACAAGGCGACATTCTCATTGATGGCGGAAATACATTCTTTGAAGATACGAATAGACGTGCAGCCGCCTTAAAAGAAACTGGTCTACATTTCATAGGTGCAGGTGTTTCTGGTGGAGAAGAAGGCGCGCGTAACGGCCCGTCACTCATGCCTGGTGGGGCAAAAGAAGCTTACGAACAGGTGAAGCCTATCCTTGATGCGATTTCGGCAAAAGTCGATGGTACTCCTTGTAGCGCCCACATGGGTCCTGATGGCGCAGGTCATTATGTAAAAATGGTTCATAACGGCATTGAATATGGCGATATGCAACTCATTTCCGAAGCTTATTTCATCATGAAACATGCCCTTGGTCTTGAGGCACAGGATTTACATGAAGTTTTCTCTGAATGGAACAAAGGTGAGCTTGATAGCTATCTCATTGAAGTCACGGCCGACATTTTTACAAAGATTGATGAGGAAACTGGGAAACCACTGATTGACCAGATTTTAGACGTTGCCGGGCAAAAAGGAACAGGAAAATGGACAAGCCAAAACGCACTCGACTTAGGTGTTTCGCTTCCGATTGTTACAGAATCCGTATTTGCTCGATTTATTTCTTCTGTTAAAGAAGAGCGAGTTGCAGCAAGTACCCTTCTGAAAGGACCTGAATTGAAAAAGTATACAGGCGATCCTAACGAATTGATTGAAGCGATTCGTCAAGCGTTGTATATGAGTAAAATTTGTTCTTATGCACAAGGATTTGCGCAAATGCGTGCAGCATCTGAGGAGTATGGTTGGAACATCCCTTACGGAGATGTCGCGATGATTTTCCGCGGTGGTTGTATCATTCGTGCCCAATTCTTACAAAATATCAAAGAAGCGTTTGACCGTAATAGCGACTTACCGAACCTCTTAGTTGATCCATACTTCCAAGAGATTGTAGGTGACTATCAGAACGCACTTCGCGAAGTATTAGCAGTGGCCATGCAACAAGGTATTCCGGTTCCTGCATTGTCAAGCGCGTTAGCTTACTATGATAGTTATCGAACAGCAACGTTGCCAGCCAATCTTGTCCAAGCGCAGCGGGATTATTTCGGTGCACATACTTATGAACGTCTAGATAAAGAAGGCCATTTCCATACTGAATGGGCAAAAAATTAATGATATAAAAAAAATCAGGAGCCAGTTTTATTTGGCCCCTGATTTTTTATTTTTCAATCGTAATTATTTTTTCTTCTTGTAATTCAATATGACCTGATTTATTCAACACAACGGTTTCACCTTCAAATAGATTAGTAAAGATGATTGGCGTGATAATGGAAGTCGCATGCTCTTGAATATAATCGATATCGACTTTCAATAACGGTTGTCCTTTTTCTACACGATCGCCTTGTGCAACCAATGCTTCAAAGCCTTCACCTGCTAATTTAACAGTGTCAATCCCGACATGAATCAAAATTTCTCTTCCTGAATCAGATTGAATGCCTAATGCATGTTTTGTTGGGAATAACGTGACGATTGTTCCGTCAACTGGCGACACAACAAGTCCTTCTGAAGGAACGATTGCAAAACCGTCTCCCATCATTTTTCCTGCAAACACTGGGTCTGGAACTTCTGACAGTGGCTTCATGTCACCTGCTATTGGTGATACAAAATCGTCTGCTTGTCCAGTCGCGGTTACTACTTCAACTGGCTGCTGAACTTCCTCAGCACGCGGTCGTTTACCACTCATAACATCTTGCATTTGCCCTTTAATAATTTCAGAACGTGGACCGAAAATCGCTTGAATATTATTTCCTACTTCAAGTACACCAGCTGCACCCAATTTTTTCAATTCTTTTTTATCGACCTGGCCGCTGTCTTTGACAGATACGCGAAGTCTTGTAATACAAGCGTCCAAATCAACAATGTTTTGTTGACCACCCATTGCTTCTAAAATATTCGATGCCAAAGCACTAGCATCTTTCGAATCCATCTCTAGCTCTTCAATATCTTCATCTTTTTCTCGTCCCGGCGTCATGAGGTTAAACTTGCGAATCGCAAAACGGAACCCGAAGTAATAAATGACCGCGAAGACGAGTCCTACTGGAATGACTAACCACGCATTCGTTTGCGGATTAATAGCTCCGAACAGAAGGTAGTCAATCAATCCGCCCGAAAAAGTCATACCGATTTTAACGTCTAATAAGTGCATCGTCATAAATGACAGACCTGCAAACAGTGCATGAATTCCAAATAATACAGGTGCGACAAACAAGAACGAAAATTCAATCGGCTCTGTAATACCAGTTAAAAATGACGTTAACGCTGCAGAACCCATAATACCTGCCACAATCTTCTTCCGTCTAGGATCTGCTTCATGATAAATCGCAAGTGCTGCTGCCGGTAGACCAAACATCATAAACGGATATTTCCCCGTCATAAACGTCCCAGCCGTTAGCTCTTGCAAACCATCCTTGATTTGTGCCTGGAAGATTGGATTATCTCCTCGAATCACTTCACCTGCTAGATTGACATAAGAGCCAAATTCGAACCAAAACGGTGTATAGAAAATATGATGTAGTCCGAATGGAATGAGCGAACGTTCAATGACACCAAAAACAAATGCTGACAATGCTGTATTCCAATTTAGGACAAAATTAGAGAAGGCATTCATGCCCTCTTGGATTGGCGGCCATATAAACACCATAAGCAATCCAAGCACGACTGCCGACGCAGCTGTTGCGATTGGTACAAAGCGTTTTCCAGCAAAGAATCCGAGATAAGACGGAAGTTCAATATTGAAAAAACGATTGTACATCGCCGCCGCGAGCACCCCTACAATAATACCTCCGAATACACCTGATTGAAGGGATGGAACACCCAACAACAAAGCATAAGCTGGATCGCCAGCTTCCAGCACTCCCTTAGCAGAAAGACCTAACGCCGTTCCCATAGTAGCATTCATAATTAAATACCCCACAAGCGCGGCAAGGGCAGCAACCCCTTCACCACCCGCTAAGCCAAGAGCAACCCCTACCGCAAACAAAATGGGCAAGTTGCCAAAAATAATTGACCCGGACTCTTCCATGATAGAGGCAATTCTTTCCACCCAGCCTGCCTCAAGAAATGGCGCAATATTCGTGAGTACTGGATTTTGTAGCGCATTACCAAACGCAAGTAATAGACCTGCCGCAGGCAAAATAGCAACTGGCAGCATCAGCGCCTTACCAATCTTCTGTAATACTCCAAATACTTTTTTTAACATAATCGTACCTCCTTGTTTTATTTATAAAGTCACTAGATTTTAATGCACAAAAAAGGCATGAGAAAAAAACAATTGAAACGAGCCTACAAGAATCTCCTCTTGTAGCCGTCATCAATCATCTTCTTACTCATGCCTGATCGTATCAGTAACACGTATGCAGATAATAAGTTATTCAATTTAGTGCTTCTTTCAAATTCAATGACTTTATAAAAGAATCGTAGCATAGAACTTCTCATTTGACAAACACAATCTGATTATTGTTCGACTTTTGCTTGAATTCTTTGCAAATGAAGGCTTAGGTAAACAGCTTCCGCTTCGTACACTTCCTTTTGTAATGCCTGTTGCATCACCTTTATGAGCTTCCAAGCTAAGTTGTAACAAACAGGATACTCTGCTTTTAATAACAGTGTAATCTTTTTCGGTTCCGCAACGCGTTCACCACGTACAACTCGTTCAATCGCAAAACGAAGATGGCGAATCAAACGCATATAATCGATACTACCTTTATCGATTTCTATACTAAATTGCTGTTCAATCATGTTCACCAATTGCACAATGAGTTCCGAATGCCTTGTCACATCACGCACATTTTTATTCACAAGGGCACTGTGAATATGTAGGGTGATGAAACCAATTTCTCCTTCTGGTAGCGCGACTGTCAGCTGTTTATTGACCATGGCTGTGACCTCAGTCGCAATGTCATATTCCTCCGGATAAAGTGCTTTCGTTTCCAGTAAAAAAGGATTGCGAATCGCCAAGCCCCGCCTCATTCGACTAACCGCAAACACTAAATGGTCTGTCAGCGCCACATGGATATGCTCATTCAACGGCTGATTGGCTCGTTGTTGAATCATTTCCACTGCAGCAATAAGCACTTTTAGCGTGTCTTCATCTATGCTCGAAAGAAGTTGCTTATATTGCTCTTGCTCGTCTGGATCATTTAAAACAAATAATTTCTCGATTTTTTCTTGCTGAATCGACTCCCCAGCCTTGGCACCAAAGCCGATACCCCGCCCAATTAAAATCACTTCATGCTCACTGCTATTCGTCGCAATGAGCACATTATTATTCAATGCTTTGTGAATTAAGTAATTTTCCATCCATCTATCCCCTGTATCTATTATTAACTTTCATTTTAGCACTAATCTCTAGTAAATAGGTATCTGAACCACAAAAACACCACAACCTTAATGGCCGTGGCGACTTACCGTTATAAACCTACTATCTCCTGAATCTCCGTACCATCTAGCGTCTCTTTTTTCATTAACAGATCCACTAACTGATCAAATTCAGCAGCGTATTGTTGAATCAAGCTTTCTGTCTGATGAAGTGCCTTGTCAAAAATCGCTTGCATCTTCAGTTCTTTTTGACCTTCATTAAACGTTAGGGTAAAGCCGTCTTGCAACAAGCCTGTATCAACCATTCTTCCAATGATTTCCTTGGCTTGCTGGACATCGCCACCAACGCCGATACTATGCTCGCCAAGGTACATACGCTCTGCAACTCCACCGGCCAAAATCATACTCACTTGGTTGAGCAATTCGCTATACGTCGATAAATGAAGCTCTTTTTGAAATGGGGCAACATAACCAAGCGCTTGTCCACGCGGAATAATCGTCGCTTTTCGCACTGAACCTGGCTTCGTAATCGCCGCAATAAGCGCATGACCCGTTTCATGAATCGCTACCCTGCGCTTTGTCTCTTGATCATTCAACGTGCGTGAAGTGCTACCCAAAATCGTACGGTCAATGGCAAAGTCTAAATCATTCTTATCAATTTGTTGGCGTCCATCACGCATCGCCCTTCTACTCGCCGTTTCAAACAGCGAACTCAACTCAGCACCCGAAAAACCTGCAGTACTGTCAGCCAAGCCATCCAAGGAAGCGGCAACGTTATCCGCTAGCAGCTTGCCTTTCGTATGAATATCAATAATCTCTCTTCTGCCCGTCGTATCTGGCAATGGAACTTGGAAAGAGTAATCGATTCGTCCTGGGCGCAGGAAAGCCTCGTCAAGCATATCCTTACGGTTCGTCGCCGCAATAAATAACACACCGTCGTTATTATTGCCTCCATCTAACTGGACAAGTAATTCCGTTAGCGTTTTTTCCGTTTCTTCCCCACCATGTGTTTTTCGTTTTCCTGCAAGTGCATCGACTTCATCAATAAAAATAACAGCCGGTTTGTGCTTTCGTGCGTTTTCAAACAGCGTGCGTACACGGGAAGCACCCACACCCACAAATAACTCAGTAAAAGCTGCACCGCTTGATGAATAAAAAGTCGCACCAATTTCACGGGCAATCGCTTGTGCCAGCAAGGTTTTCCCTGTACCAGGCGGCCCGTATAATAGAAGACCTTTCGGTGGTGTGATGCCTAACTGCGCCGATTGTTTCGGATTTTTTATGATCGATAAAGTTTGGTGAATTTCCTCTTTCATTTCAACGGGAAGTCCACCGATATCTTGTAGCGTAATGTCTGGTAAAGGTGTTGCTTTGGATGCACTGTTTTTCATCGCAGAAGCGCCAATGCCAATTTTTCCTTTTTTGTGCAGGACGAACAATGTGACAAGTGATACTATGAGTAATCCACCAATCAGTAAACCGTCGAATTGATTTTGATTGGCATATTGGTAGTTTAGATTATATTTTTCAACTAATTGTTCCACTAACTGACTTTGCGGACGAACTTGTGTGACGTACAGCGCGTCTGTTGTTTGTAAGTATAGTGAACCACTAGATGTTTCTTTCAAAGAGATTTGACCTTGTGCAGCCTGAATTGTTTTTTCCAGTTCAGCAAATGAAATGGCCGTCCCTTTATTCGAATTAAAGGCGTACCAACCAATACATGCTGTTATTCCTACGACTAAGAGGACTAGAGTGACAATCTTTGTTGCTAACTTCAAGCCTTCTCAACTCCTTCTAGGGGATACGTCTAGTATAAATGACAAACCAACTATTTTGGTAGGCGAATTAAAGGAATCCACGCCATAAATACCCAGTGAAGGCTAATTAAATTTCAGAAGATCCCTATACCGTACCGGAACTCGGCTACCTATTTTGTAAACTGGACTACCCTGGGGCGAAACTCGACTACCTATTCCTCTCCATATCAAAAGGCCCTGAATAAGATTCAGGGCCACGATTCACCATGTTTTCAAAAATTGCGTTGTGCGATTACGCCCTATTTCCATCAGCGTTTCTTTTCCCTGTTCATCAAGATCAAATTCAGTTGCACTGAAGCCATCTACTGGGATGAAAATAATATCCTTTTCATGTTTGCGAGAAATATATCTTTCATCATGGGCATTTTTCATCGTTGAAAATAAGGCTTCGAATAATTGCAAGGCATTGTTGATTGGATAGCCTGACTGTTTTTCCTGACTACGGGTAAGCTGCAAGCCTAGAACTGGGCGCTCTTTTTTGTCGAATAGCCACAACGGAAAATTGCTTAACACGCCGCCATCAACGACAATCGTATCCCCTGATCCTACTCTCAATTTGACAGGTTCAAAGAAAAAGGGAATTCCACAACTCATGCGTAATGCGCGCGCGATTGGAAAATTATTAGCTACGATACCATAATCGGCTAAATCATCAGGAAGAACGAGCATTTTTCCATTTGTTAAATCCGAGGCAATAAGTTTCAAAGATCCAGGTACAACGTCTGCAAATGTATAGACATCCTTCGCAGCCAGTTTTTCTAAAAACCAATTTTCCAACGCTTTCCCTTGATATAAACCCAGTCGCCAATACAAGCCGAGCCACTTCATAAACGGAAATGGTAGAATTGTTCGACGCGGATCCAGCAAGGAAGTCATATCCAATTCTTCTAACATTTCTTCAATTTCCTTAGCCGTGTAGCCGGCAGCTATAAAGCAGGCAATGATCGCACCCGCACTCGTTCCCGCTACACGCCGAAAACGGTATCCTTGTTCTTCCAATACCTGATAGGCCCCGACTAACGCAAATCCTTTCAAACCTCCCCCTGAAAACACCCCATCTATTAACATAGTTAAACCTCTCCCTTTTCTTGGTGTTGTTACACTGTAAGAATAGAAAGAGGAAAGTAGAACTAAAACATAGTGGGTCTATCGCTGTTTAAAACGTTGACCCCATTCTATCAGTTCCGATGCTATCATCGGTTTTGCAAAGTAATAGCCTTGAATAATCGGTTGCTTGCATGTTGATGCCAAAAACTGTGATTGCTCCTCTGTTTCGACTCCTTCAAAGACTATCGACAAATCCAATGAACTACCGAGTGCAATGATGGCTTGTATAATCGATGAATCCTTTGCAGATGCCGGTACTTCATCGACAAAAGACTTGTCAATTTTTAACGTTGAAATCGGGATTCGTTTTAAATAAGATAGCGATGATACACCTGTTCCAAAGTCATCCAATGCGACAGAGAAGCCTTCTTGACGGAATACACCAACGGCACGTATCGCCTCTTCAATCGTTTTCACAAAACTCGTTTCCGTTATTTCAAGCTCTAATTGCTGTGGCTCAAGTTTATAATCTGCGACTGCTCGCTTTAACACTTTCAATAGCCGGGATGAAGTAATATACTGTCCTGGAATATTAATGGCTACTTGTCCAACAGTTTGCCCTTCATTGCCCCATTCCGCAAGCTGGCGGCAAGTTCGCTCAATGATCCAATCCGTCACATCCAACATGCGATTATTTTGTTCTAAAATAGGGATAAATACAGCAGGTGACAGCATGCCATAGACGGGATGTTGCCAGCGCAGTAAGGTTTCAACACCCATCACTTCATAGGTTTTTCCATTTACTTTTGGCTGGTAAACAAGATACAGCTCATCCTCCATCATTGCGCGTTCTATATCACTGGCAATTTCCCGTTCAAATGTATATGTATGGATGGCAGGATCATAAAGAATAATATCAAATTTGTATTGTAGCGATGGTGAGTTTAAGACAGCAAGCACATTTGAATAGATATTTGATGTTTCGTTTTGTTGGCTAGCCGGCAACCAAGCGCAGACAGCCGGGAGAATAATTTCCTTATCCTGACTCACAAACGGCTGACGCAGTGTTTGTGCAATCTTTTCCATTGCTGTATGAAAAGAAACTTCATGCTCCGCTCCTTTTGCTAAAAAAGCAAAACGATTCCCTTCGATCCTAAATAGGTCAGCTTGTACTGGTTTTGAACCATTCATTAATTCCGCGATATGTTGTAGCACTTCATCCCCGAAATGGTAGCCATTCTCTCGATTGACTTTTTCCATGTCATGGAGATGCCAAATCGCCAACGTTTGCCGACCCGCTACATTTGTTAGTTGTTTTTCAAACTGACGCCGATTTGGTAATCCCGTCAACGTATCGTAATAATTGGTGCGAAATTTCACATAACGATCCACTAAAGTGGATAATAGCAAGACGCTAAGCAATATTGCCATCCCAACTGTCACACTAATAATGAGAAATGATAGTTTCACCTCATGAGCAGTCGTTGAAGTATAAGCATGATCGGGAGAAACATAAAAAGAAATCGCCATCATACCTGTGTAATGCATACTCGACACAGCTAGCCCCATAATAATCGCAGTCATCAGTTTAATAAAACGATTTTCCATGTAACGCTGTAATGCTGAAAATATGAATAATGCGACAAAAGAAACGATGATGGCGATAATGACGGACGCTATGAACAGCCAGCTATCATAAACAAAAATCGCATCCATTTTCATAGCGGCCATTCCAACATAATGCATCACCGAAATACCGAGCCCCATCACAACTCCAGCAACTAGATAGAGCCAAAATACTTTATGTGGTCGATTGGCTATGTAAAAGGCAAGAAATGATGCTATCATTGCCGGTAAAATTGAAGCTATTGTTAAAAAACGATCATAATGCATTCCAATGGGTAAAGAAAAGGCACTCATGCCTACAAAATGCATTGACCATATACCAAAGCCCATCGCAATAGACGCAAGAACAAGCCAAAATTTTTGATGAAAAAAGCTATTTTTTTGTGCACGCTCATTCATTGCTAATGCTGTATAAGATGCAACGCAGGCTATCAAAATAGAAAGTCCAATAATCGGAAAAAAGTACTCGCCTTGCAACTCTATCAAATCCTCTGATGGTGGTTTAAAAAACATATCAACACCCCTTTCATTAAATAATTCCAATTTATAACTATACCATTTTTTTCATTCATCGGGTAGTCTAAAGCCTTAATCTTCAAGTTCATTGTACCTAAAGAGAATATAATAGCCGCCGGGTAATATTGGCACTTTATTTAATAAAGAAACTTTAGACTCAAACATTCGTCTATATTAAGGTATACTTTTTTAGATTACATGTAATGGAGGATTATAATGAAACGAGCACATAAAAAGAAACGTAAAAAATGGCCCTGGATTATTGCGATTTTGGGTCTTGTGATAGGCGGTTTAGCATTAACTGTCTATTTAGATGTAACGTCAACATTAAAGGGCATGTATAAACCAATCGATCGTGAACTATCCGATAAACGAGAGGAAAGCATCATGTTCGGTAAAAAGGACCCATTTTCCGTCCTTGTATTAGGCGTTGATGAGCGCGAAGGTGATAAAGGACGATCGGATACTATGATTGTTATGACAGTCAATCCAACTTTAAAATCAACGAAAATGGTCAGCATTCCGCGAGATACGTATACTGAAATTATCGGGCACGGCACGCAGGATAAACTTAATCACGCATTCGCTTTTGGCGGGATTCAGATGTCACTAGATTCGGTTGAAAATTTACTAGATATGCCCATCGATTATGTTGCGGAAGTGAATATGGAAGGTTTTCAAGATGTAGTGGATGCAGTCGGCGGGATAACCGTTACGAATACAATGGATTTCACACAGGACTCTTTTCATTTCCCAGCTGGTGAAATTAAATTGACTGGCAAAGAAGCATTATCCTATGTGCGAATGCGCAAAGGGGATCCAAGCGGTGACTGGGGTCGCCAAGATCGACAACGCCAAGTCATTCAAGGCGTTTTACAGGAAGGCAAATCAATTACGAATTTACTCAATTACCGCAGTGTCTTCAACGCAATCGGCGACAACATCAAAACCAATATGACATTCGATGAAATGGTAGACGTTCAAAAAAAATACCGAGATGCGGCCGATCAAGTTGAACAACTGCATTTTGAAAAAGGGACAGGCAAGCGTATGAATGGCGGTGTTTGGTATTACCTGATGGATGAAGTGGAATTACAGGAAGTAGCAGGTACGCTGAAACAGCATTTGGAGTTGTAATGAAATGGATTGAACCGCGGGAGTGTCATTCCCGCGTTTTTTTATTATTATGGATGAGATTTTGGGAGTTACCAGCAAGTTCGTGTAGTTACTGGCGACTTTACACACGCACTTGCCCATTCCCGCGAATCATAAACTTACTCGTCGTCAATGCTTTTAATCCCATCGGCCCTCTGGCATGCAATTTCTGTGTGCTGATGCCAATCTCTGCGCCATAGCCGAATTCAAAGCCGTCTGTAAATCGAGTAGAGGCATTATGGTAGACCGCGGCTGCATCGACACGAGTCAAAAAGAGAGCCGCGTGCTGCTCTTCTTGAGTAATAATGGCTTCCGAATGCTGCGTTCCGTATCGATTGATATGCGCAATGGCTTCATCAAGATCCCCTACAAGCTTGACGCTAACGGTTAACCCAAGGTATTCCGTGGACCAATCCGATTCGGATGCCTCCTGCACGCCAGGACACATGCGAACGACGATTTCATCTCCAAAAATCTCCACATCACTGCGCTGAAGATTTTCAATCAGCCCTTTACCATATTGCCCAAACCACTTTTCATGGATCAAAATCGTTTCAATGGCATTGCAAACAGACGGCCGTTGAATTTTCGCGTTTAAGGCGATCTCTTCAGCCATTTCCCGGTCCGCCGTTTCATCGATAAATAGATGACAATTCCCCGCTCCTGTTTGAATGACAGGAACCGTCGCCTCGCGAATCACTGTATCAATCAGCGTTTTACCGCCCCGTGGGATGAGAACATCTAAATAATCATTTAATCGAAATAGCTCCTTTGCAGTTTCCCTGCTCGTATCTTCAATGAACTGAATCGAATCTTTCGGGATAGCACTCTTGTCAAGCGCCGTATGAATCGATTTTACCAACACGCTATTCGAATATTTTGCAGAAGAACTTCCCCGCAAAATAACAGCATTGCCCGTTTTGATAGCTAACGTTGCCGCGTCAATTGTCACATTTGGCCGCGCTTCATAAATCATGCCAATCACGCCAAGTGGCACACGCCTCACTTCAATATGCAAACCATTTTCCTTGCCAATCGTTTCCAACGTTTCCCCGATTGGATCCGCTAAGTCAATTAGCAACCTAATCGCGTGCGCCATATCCTGCATGCGTTTGTCCGTCAACATAATGCGGTCAAGCACAGCATCCGTCAGCCCATTTGCTCGCCCTTCCTCCAAATCCTTGTGATTTTCTGCAAGAATCATCGATTGATCAAGCAGTAATTGTTCAGCAATCAGGGCCAATGCCTCATTTTTTTGCTCCGTGGTCACATTGACCAATGAATAACTCGCTTGCTTTGCCAATTGCCCTTTTGTGGTTACCTCACTCATTTAATTTCCCCCTCATATAATCAATTACGCCTTGGCGTAATTGCGTCCGAATTTTGAATTGCGCTCCCGTGCCCACAGGAAGTGGCTATGCAACCATTGCCGCAGGACGCGGCGAACTTAGGTTGCCTTCCCGCTCCCTACAAAATTTGTGACATCCGCCGGCCGACTAAAGGCGCCACGTCCTGTGGCGACGTCGGCACTAGTACATCCTGTACGTCGGAGGCCCAACTATAACTTGAATCAGAAGGAACTTTCGCTGATTCAAGTTATAGTTGCACCCAACGATCCCGATGAATCACTTCCGATGTCGATGACAGCTTTTCCTTATGTCTTTTTTCAAGCGTGCCGTCCAGTTCATCTGATGAATAACTGACTTCGCCCCTGCCCAACAAACCATTTGCCCCAAACACTTCCACGACGTCCCCTTTATCAAAAGTCCCCGACATTTTTACCACGCCAGCTGGCAATAAACTTTTCCCATTATATAAAATCGCTTCTTCCGCACCTTGATCGACATATAATTTACCCGTCGATTCGGAATGCAAGACAATCCATTGCCTACTTGTGTTGATTTTTGTACAATCAGGATTGGCAATATACGTGCCGTCCCCCGCCCCCTCTAAAATTTCAAGCAACTTATCCGAACCTTTTCCGGTGCCAATAAAGACCGAGACCCCAAGCGAGTGAGCTGTTTTGGCCGCCAATAACTTTGACTTCATACCACCTGTTCCGACTTTTGACCCCGTATCTTCCGCACCAGCCAAAAGGCTATCGGTGATTTCTTCCAAATAATCAAAACGATTCGCCGCAGGATTACTATGCGGATTGGCATCATATAGCCCATTAATATCTGTCAAAATAATAAGCCGATCCGCATGAAGAAAGCCGCTTACAAGCGCAGACAGCATATCATTATCCCCAAAGGTCAATTCATCAACAGAGACGGTATCATTTTCGTTGATAATCGGTAAAACACCCCGTTCCAGCAGCTCCGTCAGCGTCGCAAATGCATTTCTGTATCGTTCACGGTTGGAAAAATCACTTCGTGTCAATAAAATTTGCGCAGGAACGATGCGATGCTTACTAAATTTTTCAAGATAAGATTGTATTAATAAACCTTGCCCGACTGCCGCCGCCGCTTGTTTGCCTTTAATGGTAAGCGGTCTTGAAGGGTAGCCTAATCCTGTAAACCCCGCCGCCACTGCACCAGATGAGACAACGATGACTTCATGACCCGCTGTGCGAAGAGCTGCAAGTGCCTCAACATGATCGTCGAACTTCTCCTGATCAATTTCTCCCTTATCATTCGTCAAAGAACTGCTCCCGATTTTAACTACAATTCGTTGTTTTTTCATGTCAATATCCCCCTATGTCTAAACAATCAAATACGCTGTAGGCTTTAATATGAATAACTCTCCACAAAATCAAATAAAAAAAGCCCAATCATCCTCATATTAAGGACGAAAGAACTTTGCTTCCGCGGTACCACCAAAATTGGATGCGTTTGGACGCATCCCGCTTTCCTCATAACGCTGAGGTTCGCGCCTATATTTTACATAGGACTCCAAAGGCAGGTTCTGTGGTTTGTTTGTGACGAAGTCTCCCAGCTACTAAACTTCGCTCTCTGGCACAACAAGTTCACACATACTATTCCTTCATCGCCGTTCGTTTTTCAATATTTTAAGTAATCATACAATATAAAAAGTAATTGTCAAGTGAAAAAAGACACCTTATCACTTCAAATAAGATGTCTTCTTTATTTCCACTACTAGAAAGTGACTATTTTAGTAACCCAATCTCTTGCCACTCTCAGCCATTTTATGAGCTAGACGAATCGTTGTGACAGCCAATTCCGCATAGGACACTTGTTGAACCGGATTAAACTTATTGTCATCCGCCTTTAGCACTCCTAGTGAATTTGCCAAAGCGACGTAACCGCTATACTCCTTGCTTACCTTATCAGCATCTGCAAAGTTCAGTTTATAAATACTTCCGTCTTTAGCGGCTTGCTCAAGTCCTAGGACGCGTATATACAAAGCAGCTAGTTCTTCTCTTGTGATTGGACTATCCACATCCAAGCTTTGATTGACTGGGTATATAATGCCCGATTCCACTGCACGTTCAACTACTTGATAATACGGGTGCTTAGTGTCGATATTTGTAAAAGTTTGTTTCGTGTTTTCTTCAGCATAGTAATACCTGCCTGCATAGAAATAACTAAGTGAATTCATGATTACTTTTAGTGCTTCGCCTTTTGAAACAGGGGCATCGCCGTTAAATTTTTCACTATCTTTAACGTCTAAAATGTTAGTTTGAATCAGATAATTTAGTTCTTCTTGTGCCCATGGATGTGAGATGACGGTTGAATTTTTTCTATTCCACATGCTGTGCCATTCACCCGTACTAGCGTCTAAGAAACTAAATGCCTGTTCATTAAATTCAGGTATATAGACAAGATCATAATGATGTTTGTCTGCGTCTTGCACTGGCTTCGTATACGTCAGTTTTAGATTAAGTGCATCTTTCAAGATCACTTTGGCAGCCTCTTTCGAAATCACTTTATCAGGCGCTGGCCATTCTTCTACCTCTTGATAATTGACATATAGGCTGTTCAATGAACCATCGGCAGTTATACCAACCGTAATGTCATCCCCCATCACAGCAATACCATTGACAACTCTCGGGAACGAAATACTATACATACCACGATTCTTATCAAAATAAGGCTCTGTTATCGGCATTGCATAGTTGTGCAAGTAAGAAGGAACCCATTCCTTTAAATAAGAAAGTGCTTTAGTGACTGCTGCCTGCTGTGAAATAGCATCTTCCTTTTTAGTTTTTTCATCAAGTTGACCAAGCATTTCGCTTGATATATCACTGTATTGTGTAATCTCACCTGTTGCTTTATTGATTTCCAAACCTGTTCCCGTTCCACCATTTGCATAATGATACATATAGTGAATACGAATAATAGCCTGTCCGTCTTCTCTTTCCGTTTCTTCAATTGACTCAATACTGAGCTTCACTTTATCCGATTTGCTTGCAAGAAGATTTTGAGCTATTTTCTTAGCTTCTTCCAAAGTAACACCTTTACGTTTTGCCGGTAACGGACTAGCTGCAATCAGTTCTGTTTTTGTAGCCTTCGGAAAGTCTGCCGAGTAGCCGTTTGCAGTTAACCACTTACCAGAAGTTGCGTGAATACCTTGTAAACCAAGAGTTGGTTGATAGACAAGTTGAACAGTACGCTCGCTCGTTTGATAATCAAACCCAATTTGGTAGTGCAAATTAGCAGTAAGATTGTCTTCAAATTTTGCTACTAAGTCATTTTTTTCTTTGAGTCGTTGTTTATCCTCAAAAGTGGATTTACTCGTTTTCGTAGAATTGCGGTAAAAACTAACGATTTCTCCATTGCCAAGAACAGATACTTCTATTGTTTGATCGGCAATTGGTACTTGTTTTTCCATTCGTGCGAAAGAAAATGAGTAACGAATGGGTTCTGATAGAAGTTGTGGAAAGTAAAAGTCGAAAGGATTGGACTGTAATTGATAGTCTTTGCCATCAGAAAATTGCTTCACAAAATCAGCCGCTATTTTCTGGGCCCCGTCTTTAGAAACCTTTGCAGGAAATAGAGCATCTTTCTCATTGAGCGGTTGGTAATGAAAATTGTCAATGTCTAAATTTTCTCCAACAAATCCTACACTCGCATACAATTGCTTGCCGTTCACTGTTTTAAAGGCCGATAATTCATGACGCACTGTGTCATCTCCGTCTTCGGGATAAAAGTGACCATTACTCATATGAAAATCACTGGCTGTTAAGAAGTCAAACTGATTAGGAAACAATTCCTTAAACTTCTTGATTAAATCATTTTTTGTGACGACTAGCTCTGTGGAAGCAACTTCGATTCGTACTTTTTCTGGTTGTTCACCCACTGTGCTTGAAGCATTGGCAACAGAAGAAAACATGCCCAAAGATAACACTGAAGAGCTTACTAGAACACCCATTTTCTTTAAACTCACCCCAAAAACCTCCCTAAATTAACATCATTTTAATTATACAGCATTTTCTACCATTTTCAAACAAATGTATTGGTAGACAATCCTATCTATCCTATGTTTATCCAAATAAGAATAGTCCTATTTTATTTGCATGAGCCCTTAAAATACATTTTATCCACCGTAAACTGATCCATAGCCCCAAAATCTGGTTCGTAGCCAATGCCATACGCAGTTGGTACTGTAATATAGCCATCCTCCACCACTACTTCCGGTGTTATAATATCTTGTTTCCAGTAATGAGATGATCCCGCTGTATCACCTGGTAGAATGAAGTTTGGTAGTGTTGTCAGTGCGATATTATGCGCACGTCCAATCCCCGCCTCCAGCATGCCTCCACACCAAACGGGAATACCTTGTTCCATGCAGTAATCATGAATTTTCTTCGCTTCTGTCAAACCACCAACACGCCCAATTTTCACATTAATAATTTTGGTACTCCCCAGTTCAATCGCTTTTCGTGCATCTTCTAAGGACAAAATGCTTTCATCTAAACAAATGGGCGTTGTTAACTGCCTTTGTAACACCGCATGGTCAATAATATCGTCATAAGCAAGTGGCTGCTCAATCATCATCAAATCGAATGCGTCTAGCTGTTTGAGCAGTTCCACGTCCTCGAGCGTATACGCCGAGTTGGCATCTGCCATGAGCGGCACGTCTGGGAAGTGTTTGCGTAGCTCACGGATGACTTCGATATCATGGCCTGGTTTGATTTTCACCTTGATGCGTTTATAGCCTTTGTCAATAAATCCACGAACCGTCGTTACCAAGTCCGCATGATTGTCATGGATACCAATACTGATGCCCACTTCAATTCGCTCTTGCTCGCCACCTAGTGCTTGTGCCAATGTCAGCTTGTTGCGCTTGGCGTAGAGATCCCAAATCGCGCCTTCCACAGCTGCCTTCGCCATATTATTTCTACGAATGGGAGCGAATAACGTGCTTACTTCATCGGGATGCTCGATTTCTATGCCTATCACTAAGGGGATTAAAAAATCCTTGATCATATGTAGATTAGTTTCAAGCGTTTCTTCTGTGTACCATGGCGCGCGAAATGCGACAGACTCTCCCCAACCTGTATTACCAAACTCATCTGTCACCTCAAGCACAAGGAAATCCTTTTCCTGAAGTGTTCCAAAACTTGTCGAGAATGGTGTTTTCATCATCATTTTCATTTTACGGATTGATATTTCTTTAATAATCATCGGAATTCTCCTTTTTGGCTAGTCATTCCATCTTCTCTCTTCTATTGTTAAGTTTCAACCGTTTAGAATCAGACATAATAAAAGACACCCCGTCCATTGCGACAAGGTGCCTGTTCTTTCCTCTATGCTCTTGCCAACATCCGTTCCAATGCCGCAACAGCATCTTTAGCCGTCTCTTTATCGACCTGAACGATATTGACTGTTTCTCCATTGACAATACTGTCCAAACTCCAAAGTAGGTGCGCTAAGTCAATTCGATTCATCGTTAAACAAGGACACATACTTGGATTCAGTGACATGATCTGTTTGTCGGGATGGTTTTGAATGAGTCGGTTGACAAGGTTCATCTCTGTCCCTATCGCCCACTTACTACCAGGCTCCGCTCCCTCTATTGCATCAATGATATATTTCGTCGAACCGTTATCATCCGCAAGTGCAACGACCTCATGCGCACACTCTGGATGAACGATAATTCGTCTATCTGGCTCATTTTGTCGGAAATCATTGATATTTTTGACGGTAAAGTTTTCATGAACAGAGCAATGCCCTTTCCACAAAATCACTTTGATATCTTCAACGTTACCCTCATATTCTAGCTTGTCGTCAATCGGATTCCATATCGCCATTTGCTCAAGAGGGACACCAATCTTATACGCTGTATTTCTCCCCAAATGCTGGTCTGGCAAAAATAAAATTCGCTCTTTTTGTGTGAACGCCCATTTCACCATCGACTCTGCGTTTGAAGAAGTGACACTTGCACCGCCATTTTTACCGACAAACGCTTTAATAGCAGCAGTCGAATTGACATAGGTCAGCGGTACAATCGATTCACCAAATAGCTCCGTCAGTGCTTGCCACGCACGGTCCGTTTGAAAAATATTAGCCATATCCGCCATCGAACAACCTGCACGCATATCAGGTAAATAGACTTTCTGATGATCATTCGTCAAAATATCAGCCGTTTCCGCCATGAAATGTACACCGCAAAATACGATATGCTCCGCCTGTTCATTCGCCGCACAAAGCTGTGCGAGTTGCAGAGAGTCCCCTGATGCATCCGCAAATTGAATGACTTCATCTTTTTGGTAATGATGCCCAGGGATGAACAGCTTATTCCCAAGCTGTTGTTTAATCGCCACAATACGTTGTTCCATTTGCTCACGCGTAAGTTCCCGGTAGCTTTCTGGTAGTGTTCCACTTTTTTGTTCTTCGAAGTATTGCAAAATAGACATAGCGATTCCTCCAATTATTTATTTATCGCAACGATTGCACTCATATCCAACGCTTTGACAGAGTGCGTTAAATACCCGAGTGAAATGTAATCCACACCTGATTCCGCGTAGGCACGAATGGTGTCTTGGGTAATCATGCCAGATGCTTCGGTTATGATAGTGTCTGGTACAATGCCCTTCCAACTTGCAATCATGTCAGGCGTACAATTATCGAACATAATGATATCCACTTTTGCCGCAACGGCTTCTTGTAATTGCTCAACCGATTCGATTTCGACTTCAATTTTGACGGTATGCCCAAGTTTCACTTTTACCGTTTCAACAGCTTGCGTCAGGGAGCCCGCAAATGCCAGGTGATTATCTTTCAGCATGACTGCGTCAAATAAGCCGTTACGATGATTGAATCCGCCACCCATACGAACCGCGTATTTATCCAACATACGCAAGCCAGGCATTGTTTTACGCGTATCACATACTTTTGTTCCCGTTCCCTCAATCATTTCCACAACACGACGTGTTTCCGTGGCAATGGCACTCATTCGTTGAATCAAATTTAAAATGACACGTTCGCTTTTCAACAAACTTTGCACCGAGCCTTTTGCCGTCGCAATGACATCGCCTTTTTCAATTGGACTACCATCTTCTACGAAACAATTCACAACGGTCTGTCGATCAACCACATGCATGCCTTCCTCAATAACTTTTGACCCACAAAAAATGCCACCCACTTTGGCAAGTATCGTCAGTTCACCAACGACCGTTTCCGGAAATAATAATTCACTGGAGAGATCACCATCGCCAATATCTTCTAGATAAAATTGCTCAAGCATAGATCTCAATTTGATGGTATTCATGTTGTCGCTCCCTCATTTCGATTCCTTTTTTCGATTGGACGATATGGATGTGTCCCCATCGTTGGTTCTCCTCGGGAAAGTCTTCTCGATTATGTGCTCCCCGACTTTCCGTTCTGAGCTGTGCAGCAGTTGTAATAAGCTTTGCCGTTTGTAGCATAAACAATCGCTGAATCGTATCTGTGTCCCATTCATCCAATGGCATTTCCCATTGGTTGTATTGATGTAACCAATTCGCCAGCTGTTCAAGGTCCGAACTTGTTCTAATAATGCCCGCATAGGTCATCATTTTTTCCCGCAGCTCTTGCTTATCGGGTAATGAAGGTACTGTCACCCATGGCGTTGTTGGTGCAAAGTCCATATCACACTTTATTTCATTCGCAACCAACCGTTCATTCAAATGACTGGCTAATTGCTGCCCATAATAGAGTCCCTCCAACAACGAGTTACTCGCAAGTCGATTGGCACCATGGACGCCTGTCGATGCCGTTTCACCGATGGCATATAAGCCTTCTATTGAGGTTTGACCGACTGCATCCACAACAATGCCCCCCATTAAGAAATGGCAACCGGGGGCCACTGGAATCCTCTGTTTTTCCAATGACAAGCCATTTGCTTGGCATAATGCAGTAATGGTCGGGAATTTATCTTCAAAATGGTCAATCATAGAAATGTCTAAATAGACATCCTTACCAGCCATGCGCTGTTGGAAAAGTTCCTTGGCTACAATATGTCGGGGGGCCAAATCTTCCAAAAGGTGTTTTCCAGCCATTACAGACCGACCTGTTTCGTCAACTAATCGACCACCTTCCCCTCTGACAGCCTCCGAAACCAGCCCAGCCGTTTTCCCATTTAAATAGAGTAACGTCGGATGAAATTGAATGAACTCCATATCCATCAGCTCAGCGCCCGCTCGATAGGCTAGCGCAACGCCGTCCCCTGTGACTGAAGGATCGTTTGATGAAAAAGAAAATAATCCACCCACTCCCCCCATTGCCAAAACAACATGATCAGCAAAATATATTTCATTGTTACCGTCCGCGTCCTTCGCCTTAATGCCTATACATTTTTTCGAAACAGGATGCACAATTAATTCATAGACAAAACGATTTTCTACAACTTCAATATTGCTAGTCAGTGAAGACAGCAAATGGTCCATGATGTGCTTACCCGTTGCATCACCACCGCAGTGGACAATCCGTTTTCGACCATGTGCACCTTCCATACCTAAAGCAATTTGTCCGGTGTCATCTTGATCAAAATCAAGGCCACTTACTGTCAATTGTTGAATGAGTTCGGGACCTTTTTCAACAAGAAGACGCACTTCTTGATGGTTATGAAAATCACAACCTGCCCGAATCGTATCTTCATAATGAAAAGCTGGTTTGTCACCGTTACCAACTGCTGCGGCAATCCCCCCTTGTGCCCGATAAGAATTGCTTGCTTGTTTTAGAGATTTTGTGATGACAAGCACGCTACATTGACTATTTAGATGATGAGCTAATTGCATGGCGGCAATTCCGCTACCGACAATGATACAAGTGTATGTTTTCATGTTGTCCTCTCCGATTCAACTAGTGTCTTGACATCTATCTTTACATAAAAGTCGAACTATGACAAGATGAAGTTATTATGAAGTTGGAGGAATGACCTGTGCATTATTTTGATTATGCTGCAACGACGCCATTGCATCCGGAGGCGGCACATGTTTACGGCAAGCTCGCGCAAGCTTGCTATGGAAATACGAGTAGTTTACATGAGGTCGGAACTGAAGCACAAAACATGCTAGCATTTTGTCGAGAGGAGCTTGCGGCAATGCTTGGCGTGCCTGCAGCTGGTTTGTACTTCACTGGTGGGGGTACAGAAAGCAATCTGCTGTCCATTATTTCATTAGCAAAGGCAAATCGGCATAAAGGAAAACATATTGTCACTACAGTGGGGGAGCATCCTTCCATCGACTCTGCCTTGGCCTATTTGCAGGAAGAGGGTTTTACCATAACGACAATTCCATTTACTGAAGAGGGTTTTGTGGATCTTCATTTATTTGAAAAAGCACTCACAAGCGAAACGATTCTAGTCAGTATCCAACATATCAATCCTGAAATCGGCACAATACAACCGCTTGAAAAGATTGCGGCAATCGTCAAAGAACGTTCTATTCTTCTTCATAGTGATTGTGTGCAATCATTTGGCAAAATCGATGTAAAACCAATTGCACGTATTGTCGACAGTTTAACCATTTCAAGTCATAAAGTGTACGGTCCAAAAGGTGTTGGTGTCGCCTACATCCATCCTCGGCATCGACTTGTCCCAGTCTTCCCAGGACTCGTCCACGAATCAGGATTCAGAGGTGGCACTGTCAACGTTCCTGGTATTGCCGCATTTATCACAGCGGCAAGTCATGTAAACAACTATGAGCATGATTATCAAACATTTCGGCAGGCATTTCTCGATAAAGTGATGACCTATCCAGAACTATTCACGATTTATCAAACGAGCAATCGTGCACAACAACTTCCCCAGATTATTGGGCTTAGTGTAAAAAATGTCGAAGGTCAACTTATCATGCTAGAATTGAATCGACTCGGCTTTGCCATATCAACCGGTAGCGCGTGCCAAGTAGGTCAGCAACATGCCTCCAAAGCGATGATGGCATTGCAAATAGACGAACAGCATGCAAAGGAATTTATTCGAATTTCATTCGGTGCTAGCACAACAATGGCTAACGTACAGGCATTGGCGGACAAGCTTATTCAAATCGCCTTGAAAGTAAAGTCGCCAATTGTGGTAAACTAATAATGCTGGAGGGATAAGCATGAGTGAAAATGAAAAAATACCTGGTAGCGAACGCCGTCAACTCCTTGTTGACACTTTACAAACAGCTACCCAACCGATGACGGGGAAAGAGCTAGGGGAACTAACGAATGTTAGTCGACAGGTGATTGTTGGCGATATTACATTGCTTAAAGCAAAAAATGAACCCATCATCGCAACAAGCCAAGGTTACATCTATATGCACGCACAACTAACACCCGGAAAAATTGAAAGAGTAATCGTCTGCCAACATCGACCTGAACAAACCGAAGAAGAACTCAATATTCTTGTCGATAACGGGGTAACTGTCAAAGATGTAAAAATTGAACATCCTGTCTATGGTGATTTAAGTGCTTCCATCATGGTTTCGAATCGGAACGAGGTACAGGAATTTATGAAAAAAATTAATGAGGCAAAAGCAGTTTACTTATCGAAGTTAGCGGAAGAAGGCATTCATCTTCATACGATACAGGCAGACAATGAAGGACAGATAAGCAATGCACAAGACGCATTGAGAAAAGCGGGTATCTTGGTCGAATGACTAGATACCCGCTTCAATATTTTATTAATAAAAAATCCATACTATCACTGGACCTACAATCGATCCTATGATGGCACATAACGTCATGGCAACTGAGCTCATCGAGGCTTCCTGCTCTCCAAGTTCTAGCGCTTTCGACGTACCGAGCGCATGCGCCGCAGCGCCTAATCCAATTCCGCGCCCCATTGCCTTGTCCATTCGTGTCCATTTAAAAAACATCGGACCAAAAATGACACCTGTAAAGCCTGCAATCATGACAAATACAGTAGCTAATGAAGAAATACCTCCTACTGCCGCTGTAATTTGAATCGCAATAGGCGTTGTAATGGATTTTGGTAATAGAGACAAAATAATATCTTGCGAGAAACCAAATAACTTAGCAAACAGCACGCCACTCGTCATTCCCACAACTACACCCATCAACACGCCACCAATAATCGACAGTACATTTTTTTTGAGCATATCCTGCTGTTTAAATAACGGAATGGCCAACGCAACAATGGCTGGCCCCAACAATATATCCAACCACTTGCCGCCAATCATATACGTTGCATAAGGGACTTTGAATAACAGAAGGATGACAATCATAGTAACTGTTGATGTTAAGATCGGAATTAAAAAAGACCTGCGATATTTTACATAGAAAAAGTTCATCACAACATAAACCGCGATGGTCATGACGAAAAAAAAGACGGTAAGCATCATTATTCGCATGGCACTTCCTGCTCCTTTTTAGCCGATTTCTGTGCAATGAATTGACTCGTATAACCCGAAATCCACATCGTCAAAAAAGTACTAATCATCGTAATTGGAATTAATAAAAAGCCTTTTCCAGTGAAAATATGCCCGTAATCCATGCCCCCGACTGTCGCAGGTAAGAGGAACAATGGAATAAAAGATAATAAAAAATAAGAGCCAGATTCAATCCATTGCAGTCGAAAAACTTTCAATGATAAAGCTGCCCATAACAATAATAACCCTATAATACTACCTGGAAGAGGGATAAGGAAAAAGCTTTTAAGCCAGCCACCTGCTAACACAAAGCCATATAATAATAGAACTTGCGAACTAATTTTCACGTATTTCATCAAAATCCCCTCCCCCATCTTCACGTTAGAAGACTATTTGTATTATTATAGAGAAGTATAGTAAATATATCAAAGGTGCTTATGAAACTATTTAATGAAGGAAACGTATAAGATGTATGCTTACTTTAAAGGGAGTGTTGTAAATGGGATTTGACCCAGTTGGTGATTTCATGTTTTCATTCGGCCCAATTTTCATGGTCATCTTTTTTATTATTTTTATCGGTATTATTTTAGTTGCAATCATTAGCAGTATTGGCGAGTGGAATAAAAATAATAACTCACCCAAACTAACCGTGCCTGCTGAAGTGATTACCAAACGTTCAGAGACGTCTGGCGGATCAGGTGATTCATCAGCCAGTACACGGTACTACACAACCTTTCAAGTTGAAAGTGGCGACCGAATCGAATTCCCAGTAACGGGCTCTCAATACGGGATGCTTGCTGAAGGCGATTTGGGCATGCTGACATTCCAAGGCACACGCTATCTTGAATATAAACGCGTGCTGAATGACTAAACTGCAATGAAAACAACAGCCCCACTTCCTATGTAGCGCATTAGGAATGGGGCTGTTGTTACTTTATTTACGGTTTTTATAATATATCAGGAAATCCGTCCATTGATCATCTTCATACGAAAATTCTTCCCGCGTACATTCGTAACGAAAGCCTACACTCTCCGCAAACTTTTTAGACGGCTCATTATCTACATTAATATGCAATTCAATTCTATGAAAATTCAGCTCATTGAAAAACGCCTCACTTGCCGCCGTTACGCTCTCTTTTCCATAGCCTTGCCGAAAATATTGATTATGTATGGAATAGCCCATCATCGCCCAATCATAATCCCTTCGAAGAATCGTAATCAGCTCTACCTTTCCAACATTGGCACCGTCTTCTTTTCTGAAAACCCCGAGGATGTACATATCATCGTTTTCTGCTGCAGTGCTAAACCCTTGAATCCACTCAACAAACCATTCTTTTGTATAAGTAGATGAGTTACTGCTGTAACCTTCATCATACTTGTATTGCGAAGGCAATCGGTTATTAAATCCGTCATTCCACTGTTCATAATCTTCATTTTCAAATGGACGTATTATAAGACGTTCCGTTTCGATAAACAGCCTCTTCTTTTTCACTTCCTCTACCCCCGTCTACAAAAATATCGAATTACAAGTTTACCGTCAGCATTTAAACGACATGTACAAGGTAATAATTTCATATTGTGTACTTGACAACAAGCGCCACAACGAATCCAATCGTTGTAGTGCGTGTCTTGTTAAAATCTTTCCTACTACTCAGGTCTTTTCTTAGCAATCATCAACGTAATTTGTGCCATCGTGAACGATAAATTTGTTTTCTTGCGATAGGCAACATATTTTGATTCCCAAAAATCCGCATATTTATCTTTAAAATTTTTTAACCCCTGAAAATGATAGAAGTAATGTCCATGCAAAAAAATTTGAGCTGCAATTTTTTCACTGACAAAAGAGTATTTAGATTTACCAACATTCGATAGCGGAGACATACCGATATTAAATACGCGATAGCCTTCCCCTTTTGCCCACTCAAACAAGGAAAGAAAGATGAAGTCCATCGTTCCAGACGGCGCATCAGGCTTGAAACGCATAAGATCTACCGAAATACACTCATGATTATCATACATAGGCATTAAACTTGCGAAGCCAATAATCCCCTTACTATCTCGCAAAACCGCAATGGGTGATGTATTTAAATACCCCTCATTAAAAAAGCCAAGTGAAAAACCTTTCTCCGCCCTGCCTTGTAGCCATTTCGTTGATACTTCCTCTAATTCACTTATGATTTCGGACGCATAAGGAGGATTGAGGAGTTCTACCGAAAAGTTCTCTTTCTCAAATTTATTTTTGACCGCACGATAACCTTTCATTTTCTTGCCTGACAATGTGAATGCATCTAAGTCGACATGCGCTTCCTCACCCAGTTTAAAGAAATTAAACCCATGTTCATGTAAAGAAGAGAGAATTTTATTATTAATTTCATAAAAGACTGGTGTAAACCCATAGAGGTCCGCAGTTCCCAAAAACTCTTCAATTGCCGAGGAAAAATTTGCTTGTTCTCCAACCGGATTGCCTAGTACTACGATTTTATCGGCATACGTTTGATACGAAAACAGCACTGTCTGATCTTTATTCCAATACATATATTTATCATGCAAAAAAATGAGGTGGGAAAATTCAGTGCCCCTATAACGCTCGAGATGCGCCCTTATTTTTTCTTCTTGATGAATAGACGATACCATTTCCATTTTCTTCGGTCGACGAATTAGATAACCGACGACTAGAATAACAATAGCAATAACAATTCCAATAACTGCACTGTAAAATAGATCCCGATAATCCGTAATGAAGTAGCTTTGCAAGCTTGCTGGAACACGGAACTTGGCAGACGGTAAATTTGCATAGCCAATGGCCACATACATCGTCGTAATAAAGATAACGACGATTGCATCGACTACCACTTTCCCCCAGGTCAATACATAGCTTTCACGGTAAAACTGTTTTTTAGCTGCAATTAGAAGCGCCATAACAATGAGCAAAAAGATGGCTTCTTCATAATCAAATCCTTTAAAAACTGAAAAAAGCGCCGCACTCGTTAAGACGATAAGCGCAAGGCGAAAGGCCCCTTTTACTTTATATTCAATTCCTCTGCAAAGCCCAAGTAAAATAAACCCAGCCGCTACGGTCAATTGATGAGAGACGTGCATAATTGGTAAGGATAAAAATTCTTGAGTAATCTTTAAACGACTCAAAATCCCCGGCACAGCTGCTGACAGAAGCAAAATAACGCCAGAAATAAACACTAATATGGTCAGCAAAGTATGACTGCCCTTTTGGAATAGTACATTTGGAACATTGCCCCATGATTGATTCCAACGTTCCCAATACTCTTTGACGAATAGCAAGGCTGCAAATAAAAATGGGAGCACAAAGTAACCCAGTCGATATAACACAAGTAAAACGAGTACTTTCTCATCTGCAATCCCGACACTTTGTGTCCCCCATAAAAAGACGAGGTCAAATGAACCAAGACCGCCAGGAATCATACTGGCAATTCCTGCACATGAAGCGATTAAAAAGATGGGAATTAAAGACGAAAGTCCAATTGGAATCATTAACACAAACGTTAAAAACCAAATGACTGCGAAAACGGCAAGCCATTCAACAATCGATGTAATGATAAGCTGAACAGCTACTGTATGGCTGAATGAAGACGTAGCCGATTTTCTATTTTGAATGGTATAAATGATAATAAAAATCGGTGCATATAAACTAACGGCAATGACCGCCAGAAACAGCCATTTCTCTTCAGATAACAAAGAGAAATCTCGGAAAAATAATGGTATCATCCACGCTAACAAGGAAATTCCCGTTAAATAGAACAGTGTTACGGAAGCAATGTTTTTCAACATGCCTTCCTTTTCTTCTTTATATTTTGAATAGAAATAATTACGCAGAAAGAAACCGACGAGACCACCAAATCCTATCAAATTTGAAAATGAATTGGCTATAAAAGAATGGCGGATCAATTCCCTTGCCTTCAGTTGAATGTTAAGCACCTTCATCAACAAAATGTCATAGCAAAACATCGGTGTGATGGCGCACAACGATACAAGTAGAATAAGTACAAGTTCCCATAGTTGCAACTGACTTACTTCATTGCGCAGCAAATTAACATCCACTCCGCTAGCAACCTGTTGAATTTCATAAACGGCGACTACCAATAACAGGAGCGGAAATAAAATCTTAATGATTTGGACTAGCTGCGCTTTGCGCATTGTGAACATAAGCTCCCCCATTTACAGTAATCTGTCTTTTACTCTATGATACCCTATGAGGTTGAATAACAACCACATTTGATGAATGCAAAACCCCTTGTCATTTTACAAAACAAGGGGTTACACTCACTATTCCACTCCAATTTCCCGCTCCAACTGCTTCAAAAAGCCAACCATATAATCATGACGCTGCTCTGCTAGACGCTTGCCTTCCGCTGTCACCATCAATTCTTTCAGCAGCAACAGTTTTTCATAAAAATGCGTAACCGATGCAGTTTCTTTTCCTCGATAATCTGACTCAGACATAGTTGCACGCGCCGTTTCACTCATGTCATACAGCTTTCTTCCCCTTGCACCGCCAAATGCAAACGTTCGGGCAATACCAATCGCTCCAATCGCATCGAGGCGATCCGCGTCACGAACGATAGCGCCTTCAATCGAAGTTAATTCCTTAGCATTGCCACCGCTAAATGACACACTTTCAATGCATGCCAATACTTGCTGTGCCAATGTATTAGACGCACCAATTATCTGTAAAATATCAGAAGCCGTTCGCTGACCTACCGTTTGATATTTAGCATCATCAATATCGTGTAACAAAACTGCCAAACGAACGACTCCGCTATCTGCAGCTGATTCTTGTTGTAAAATCTCTTCCGCATTTTTCAATACGCGTTCAATATGCGCAAAATCATGACTCGCATCAAATTGATTGTATATCTCTTCAACAATTTGCCGACATTTATGTAACATCGCTTCCATAAAATCACTCCAATTCTTAATAAAATATTGAACAACTCATTCAGAAAGTTCAGGCATATCGTTGACGCAAATTGTCGATTAATGTATAGTTAATTCATCCATGTATAGGATGGATGGGACATTGAAACGCCGAGGAGGAGTCTACATGTACCAGGGAAAAGTGAAATGGTTCAGCAATGAAAAAGGCTATGGTTTCATCGAAGCGGATGACGGGGAAGATGTGTTCGTCCACTTTACCGGTATTGTATCAGAGGGCTTTAAAACGCTTGATGAAGGGCAATCCGTATCTTTCGAAATTATCGAAGGAAATCGAGGTCCTCAGGCGGCGAATGTCTTAAAATCTGGCGATGAATGATCGAACACAAAATCCCGCTGATGCAAGCCCCGGCGGGATATTTATTTATCGATTTTATTCATCTCCTGCCCCAAAAATTGAAGCTGCTCGCCGATTGTACAGGTTTTAATACAAAATCGGTGCGCGCCTGTCTTTCCTTTCTCTTTGGACAGTTGCGTTTTTAGAAAACAGCCCTCACAATAAGTAGTAAGAATTTCATCGATTTCACTCATGATCATCGTTTTGTTCATAATTCCCTCCATCAGACAGGATTCTTCTATCTTAATACGCACAGCATGAAGGCGCAACTATTCATCTGAATACATTTATCGAGGTGATCTATATGCTTGAAGTTTACGTGGATGGTGCCAGCGCTGGAAACCCTGGGAAAAGTGGCATCGGGATTTACATCAAAGGCGAAGGCCATCAACTAAAAATTTCCGAACCGATCGAACCGACCGATAACCACACAGCTGAATTCCAAGCCCTATTACGCGGCATGGAAGAAGCGGCAAAACTAACGACCGGTATCGTATCTGTCCGTTCAGATTCCCAAATTGTTGTCATGGCTGTTGAGAAAGAGTTCGTCAAAAAGGAAGCGCATAAACCCATACTGGCCCAGATCCTTGCCATTGCTAAAACACTTGATTTCTTTTTCATCAAATGGATTCCCGATGCAGAAAATCGTGCAGCGGATGCCCTAGCGCGAGAGGCAATTCATAAAAAGGACTGATTGACAGTAGGATTTTCACATATTTAATCAACAATTAGTTTTTATCCAGCATAATACCATCAATATCCGATACATCTACATGGTCATATTTAATGACTTTAAAGTTAGGAATTCGAAATGTAATTGTATCAAAACCATATGGTGGATTAATCGGCCCCTTGTACGTAACGATTTGTACGGTTACATCGTACTGGTCCTCATTTTCATTCCAAGCGATGTCCGTAATCCTCTCATTAAAAAAGAGACGACTTTCACCATAGTGAGAGGCTGTCGCATCAAGAATGTGTTGACCAATCGCCCTTAAAAAGGCTTTTTCCAGAATCGCTTCACTTCCAATTGAAGGAAGCTTTTTTTCTTCTTTGTTGACTACTTTCCATTTATTCTTATCCCTTTTTAATGTATAAAAGATATTTAATCCATCTAACTTCACTGCATGAATGTATGCAAAATCATCCTTCACATAAATTCTTGGTTCGATTACCCATTGGTGTACATCTGATGTAAGGACAGATAAAACAGCTTCCCCTAATGGCGACATAACGCCCTTATCATTATGAAAAGGAAAGTCCCCGAATGTATACATATTTGCTGTTTCCATCCCTAAAGGCAAATCAAAGTAATACTTATTAATGAATTCCCTGTCAGGTTTAGTTGGAATTGCAAAGGCAGTAGAGCAATTAACAAGGAAGATAACACTTAGAATCACGCAAAAACTTTTCTTCAAAAAATTCACCTCCATTTTCCTTTCTTAATTGTAGTTATTGTCTCCGGAAAAATAGTTATCATGAGCGCTTTCATAAAATCAAATTTCAACAAAAAACGGGGCTGATTTTTAGATCAGACCCGTTTCTTCGTATATTCTATTTATAATTCACTTGCATAAACGTCACCGTTTTATTCTCCGTATCATACAAAACCCATTCCAGATCACCAACAACCGCCCCAACATTGATGAGCACTTTCTCTCCCTCAATGCTATAGGGAATGCCAAATTCGATTTCTTGACGAACGTCATTGCGAGACAAGGACGATTGGTGACTATGACCATAGAAAACAAATGATTGCTCAACACTTTTATAATCTAATGACCACGGTTGTCCGCCCCACTGCCACTGATGACCGTGTATCACTTGAGCATGACCGATTTCAATCGTTTCCGGCAATGCCGCTAATTGTGCTCGTAGTGAATCATCTGTTTCTGTAATCAATAAAATACGGTCTTCTTGATTACCACTTACCGAAGGAAACGTCAATAACTCGGGAAATCCCTCTGGAATAAGCATAACCTCTTCGAGCTTGTTAAATTTTTTATCCGTAATATTCTTTTTGCTAATGACACATTCAAACAAATCGCCCGTTCCAACTAGCTCCGCTTCTGGGGCTTTATCCAAAATGTCAGCGAGCACTTTTTCCAAATCATTTTTGGATGAATGAATGTCCCCAAGTAATGCATAGCGCATTTTACTTAATCCCCCTCAACCTTTCTCGACTTTGGCATTTTCCTGTGAAATCCAGTCACTATAACTGCCGACATACAGGCGAACATTGGCAAAGCCATTATGCTTGAGCATGGCGTATAATGGAGCCGCCGTCACGCCGCTACCGCAATAAACGGTTAGTTGTTGTGCAGGGTCCACAATCTGAGATAACTGTGCTTTGACAACCTCATCCAAGTTATAGACACCGTCTTTCTTCAACTGTTCCCAATCAAAGTTCAATGCACCTGGAATTCGTCCCGCAATCGGGTCGATAGGTTCTTTTTCGCCTCGATAGCGTTCTGCCGACCGAGCATCGACTAAGATAGTCGACGTTTCGCCGGCAACTGTTAGCTCCACAAATTGGCGGGAGGCATAAATATCTTCATCCCACACGGGGGAAACCGAAGTTGCAACAGGCACTGATGTTATTCTATCTATCGGAATGCCAGCCTGCGTAATCGCTTCAAAGCCTTCAAGTGCGATCACAGCATTTTTGAATCCTGCATATTGCAACAACCACCATGCACGAGCTGCAAATGGACTGCCACCATCATCGTATATCACAATGTGGTCGCCGATTGACAGACCACTTGCACGGAAAAGTATCGTTAATGCGTCCTTCTCTGGCATCGGATGACGTCCCGCTGTTTTCGTCATATCAGACATGTCGCGTTCAAGATCCCAGTAGACCGCTCCCTTTACATGACTGTCCGCATATTTCCGCTGACCTTCCTGCACATCTTGCAAAGAAAAACGTGTATCAATCCATTTCGTTGTAGCGTAATCCACATCTCTTACCGAAATAAATACGTTTGTCATTTAAACCCGCTCCTCCGCTTGTAGTTTTTCATACACTGCGCGCCATTCGCTAAGCTGTTCTGTTCCTTGAAGCAATGTTCGTTCTGATGCAATCTGCGTTAGACTCTCTTTCAGTAAGTGCTGTCTCAATCCTTCTGCTTCAATGTCAATCCAACCATCCGTCCACTTTTCAAGCAGTTCTTTTTCACGTCCCAAATAAATAGACGCATCCTGCTTGAGCAATTCCTCCAACTGGTCTTTCAAGAGGTCCCGTTCTCCTTTTTCAAAGAACGCCTTCTGATTTTTGAACAGTTTATTGACACGACCATAGACGTTCGGGTCAGTAAAAGGGGCCCCGAATGACAGCATATCCGCATCTTGCGCTTCATACGGGGAAGGAGCCATCGAGCTATCCGTTTCATGCAAATGAGCTACTTCGATACGTTGGCGTTCATTCAACTGCTTTTTCATGAAGTTGAGCATACGTAAATTGGTCACCTTCAACTCTTGAGTCAAATCAAAGCCAATCATCTGCACTGTTTCAGCAAGTGCGGCTTTCAACGCGTGGTCTGCTGAATGATTGACGAAAATCGATGGATTGTAGGCTTCTTTGAAAAAATCGCCATAACGTAAAAATACGCGTTGCAAAATATAATAGACTAGTTCGCTCAACTCATTGTTTGCGGATTTTCTTAATACATCGGCAAAATTATAAGTGAAATGTTGACGTACTTGTCCTTCAATTTTATTCAGCTCTTCTAGCCTTTCCGCCTTGCGTGACCTATTCGTTTCCGTACGCGTAATGAGTGATGACAATCGTTCAATGGTTTTGACCGTCTCTTCTTCCAATGCCTGCACTGCAAGTCCTTTAAGGTCATGTTCAAGGAAATAATGAAATTGCTCTTCAAACGGTGACATAAACGGATCCAGTCGATGATTCACTTTAGCTTCCAGTGCCTGCAAGCTAGAAATACCATGCACTCTAGGATTACGGATGCCAAACTTTTGCAGTTCATCTCCAACAAATGTTTTAACCGCTTCTGCTTCTTCTTCATTCGCTGCAAGGTCAATCGCATTGACGATGAAAAACATTTTATCAAGTTCAAATGCATCTTTTACCCTTCCTAATTGGACAAGAAACTCCCTGTCTGCTCTGGCAAATGCATGATTATAATACGTCACGAAAAGAATCGCATCGGCATTTCGGATATATTCGAAGGCGACATCTGTATGTCGCGCGTTTATAGAATCGGCTCCAGGGGTATCGACAAGTGTAATCCCTTTTCGAGTCAATTCACAGTCATAATAGAAATCGATGGATTCAACAAAACAGCTACGGTCTTCTTCCGCTACAAATTTAACGAATTCATCACGTTCTACCTTGATAACGGAACCCAGTTCATTTTGATAAACCGAATATCCTTTTTTGAATGCTGTAATAAATGCTTTATGGATGTGAAGATTTTCATCTGTCAATTCTGTATGGAGTGCCTCATCTGCCTTTTGATAGGCTTCATTCAATGAGGTGACTGCTACACCAAGCGCTTCAAATGAGCGGCTGACATCCTCTATCATACGTTCTGCCGTTTTCAACAAAACATCTGCTGTGCCGTTATCTTTGCCCGCCCCAACAGGACGAATTCGGTTGATGGCCGCCGTTGTCGGATTTGGCGAAACTGGCAATACTTTCTCACCGATTAACGCATTGGAAAATGAAGATTTGCCTGCGCTAAACGCTCCAAATAAGGCAATTGTAAATTCTTGTCCATCTAATCGGTCCGCCTTTTTGCGTAAATAATCAGCAGTTTCCAGAAAACCTGGAATGCTTTCTACCGACTGGGCAACATGAACCGCTTGCGCAATGACCGTATCCGAATCAGCAGTAAATGTTACCGTCTCTGGCTGTTCGCTTTCTTCGTTCGGTTGCTCGTTCACTTCTGGCATAATTGTCGCTTGTTCTTCACTAAATTCGATCGTTTGAAGTTCTTCACGCGTTTCCCACTTTTGAAGGAGAATGTCGCGACCTGCTAGCATCGAAGTCGAAGGACTTTCTATACTTTGCTCAAGATTCGCCAATTGGACTTCCACTTCTTCTACTTGCCTAATCGCTTGCAATTTCTCATCCAAACGGCGAACTTTTTGCTCAAGCATCCCGGTATTATCATCACCCGCTGTAGATGCAATCAATGCCATATCATGCTTCCATTCATCCGTCATTCGGCGGAATGCTGCATGGATAGCTGTTTTCATTCGTTCAGAATAGTTCAACACTGTATCACCTGTGATGACATCTGACACGGTGAATTCTTTTTCGATATCAGCAAACGGCACGGACAAATCGATGGCGTCTATCGCAAGTGATCTGTCGTCCGTCAAAATGCCCGCCTCTTTCAAGGAATTTTTCATAAGCGTTTTCAAATGCACTTCGATTTGCGCATGGACGAGTGCACCCATATTATCAGCTAATGCCTGTTTGCGACGTTCTCTCTCTTCAGCCGTCTTTTTTGCACCAAATAGTATACCGACTTTGAAACGAGATGACAGTGACTCCAAATACACCTTTAACAACTCTCGTGTTTCATAAGGTGTGATGGCCGCACTTTGCATGAGACTGTTACGTTCGTTTTCAAATGTAGCAGAAAACTCGTCTCCAGATAGAAGAGATAACATTTTTTTGGATTCACTAGCCTCTTTTTGCAGTTCTGCTTGTCTATGCCATTCATCCTCCGAAACGACCGCCGAGAATGTATTTTTTCGATCTATGATTTCATCGGCTAAAAATTGGCTATGCTCATCTTTCAGTTTGACAAGTGTTTGCTTGGCATTATCAATGAATCGCTGCTGCCAGTTTTCCATGGAGCCATCGACAATCGCTTTGACAGCGCTAAAATCATTCTGTGGATGTGCTACATCTTTCAATGACGTATAGAAGATGCCTTTTGGCACAACTCCCCACATTTTAAATGAATCTTCAACGGATTGTTTGAAATCTGCAAATGACAATTCACTGTCACGGTGCTTGTCTATCTGATTAATAATTAAATAAACGTTGTCGTTATAACGCATCAATTCTTTCGTAAAGCGGAAATTTAATTCTGATTGTACATGGTTATAATCCATTGTATAGAAAACGAGATCTGCAAGATGGAGTGCAGATTCTGTTGACATGCGGTGGGCATCGTCTGTTGAATCGACACCTGGCGTATCCATAACCGTTATTCCTTCTGGTAAATGAGATCCTGTGTGACCAATTTCAACAAGTGAAACGGCCGCACCATCTTTACTAAATGATTTGACGGCTGCGGGGAAGCCATGGCCGCCATATTTCACTGCTGTTCCATCCGTTCGATAAATGACTGCATAATCTGTGTCTGTTTTTCGTACTTTGACGATGTTGGCACTTGTCGGGATTGGACTAGATGGCAACAAGTCATCTCCCGTCAAAGCGTTAATCATTGAAGATTTTCCTGCGGAAAAATGGCCCGCAAATCCGATTGTATACTCTTTGTCGATTAGTTTTGCTGCAAAAAGTTCCGTTTTCTTAAAGCGTTCTTCATCATCATTGCTTTTGAAAATCTGACCATATGTAGCGGCTTGTTTAATTAACTGATCTATTTCTTGCATGATTCACACTACCCCTTTATCAATTGCTGTTCCTATCATACCATTTTTCTTTACCGAACTAATGGAAAAAAATAAATTGAAGAAATCTGTCGAATAATGCTTTTCTGCTGAAATGGTATGGTATAATCGCACTATTAACAAAAATAAAAGGTGGTAATCTAAATGAGCACCTCTAAACACGTACAATTGATATTGAATGGTACTATTGCCTCCCTAACATCTGTGATTCCTGCTAAATTAGACGTTTTATCTCCAACAATGACCGTACAGCCCTATGAACAAAAAGAATTAAGTGTATTAATTGGACTGGTCGGTGGTATAAAAGGTCGTTTAATTCTTGAAACTTCCGCCGATGTTATTGGACAGATTGGACAATCCATGTTTGGCATGGCTATTGAAGGTGAGATGATTGAGTCATTTACGGGAGAGCTCGGCAATATGGTAGCCGGAAACTTATGTACATTGCTTGAAAAAGAGGGGCTTATCCTAGATATTTCTCCTCCAACAGTTATGACAGGAACAATCAAGTTTTTCGGCTTCAAACAAGCATTCAAGTTGCCCGTTCGACTTGAAAACGGCTCTATGCTAAACGTACTACTGACAATCGATGAAGCTCCAGAGTAAATTTAACACCTGTCATCTGTTCAAACAACAAGCGCTATTCCATTCATCAGACTTTTTCTGATAGATGAAACAGCGCTTTTTATTTATAAACTATATAATTTCGTATATTTCTCGGACAGATAGTCAGCTAAGTAGTTGGCGTTTAATCCTTCACCTGTCGTATCTTGAATAATTTCAAGTGGCTTCTTCATTTTTCCGTATTGATGAACATGTTCTGTCAGCCACGCCAAAATCGAACTAAACTCCCCTTGTCCACATAGCTCATCGAAGTTCGGAATGTCTTTCAACATCACAGCCTTTAATTGAGCTGCATACATATAACCTAGCGCATAGGACGGGAAATAGCCAAAATCTCCGCCCGCCCAGTGAACGTCTTGCAATACACCCTCACCGTCATTTTCCGGACGAACTCCGAGATACTCCTCGTACTTATCATTCCAAATTTGCGGCAAGTCTTTTATTTCATAATCGCCGTTAAATATACCTTTTTCAATTTCATAGCGAATCATGATGTGAAGGGGGTACGTCAGTTCATCTGCTTCAATTCGAATTAAGGATGGCTTAGAATAGTTGATGGCACGTAAAAAGTCCTCCAGAGATACACCTTCGAATTGTTCAGGCGATCGACTTGTCAATAAATCAAAATTGTACGTCCAAAATTTTTCATTGTGGCCGATAAATTGTTCATAAAACAAGGATTGTGATTCGTGAATGCCCATAGACGTTCCTTGTGCAATCGGTAGTCCTTCAAGTGCTTTGTCGATATGCTGATCGTAAAGCGCGTGACCACACTCATGAATTGTGCCAAATATGGCAGAGCGGAAATCATGCTCATCATATTTTGTTGTAATACGTACGTCACCAAGATTGATGCCCATTTCAAAGGGATGCACAGTTTCGTCCAAACGACCTGCTTCAAAGTCATAGCCAAGCTGTTGTAAAATTTCAAGACTGAAAGTTTTTTGACTATCTTTTGGGAACTGCTTGAATAAGAAGGATGTGTCCGGCTGATTATCAGATTCCGCAATTTTCTTAACTAGCGGCACAATCGTTTCTTTCAATTGACCGAACACCGCATCAATTATATCGGTTGTCATACCCGGCTCATATTGGTCGAGTAATGTGTTGTAAGGATTGCCGTCCTTCACACCCCAATAGCCAATGAATTTTTTCTTTGTTTCAACAATTCTTTCGAGATAAGGCAAAAACTTTTCGAAATCAGCTTGTTCCTTTGCTTCTTCCCATATAGATTCTGCTTGTGAAGCTAACACAACATATTCCCGGTATTCATCTGCCGGAATTTTTTCACTTCGATCATACTCTTCTTTCACTACTTCAACGGTTTTGGCTACAATCGGATCGAGTAAATCGATATTTTTCCCAAGCTCATCGAGATAACCGCCCATTTCTTTGGACACACTCATTTTAAACAGCTCCGCTGATAATGTACCAACCGCCTCAGAACGCGTTGAAATCCCCTTTTTCGGTGCCCCGGTTCGCATATCCCAGTACATAATATTCAGCGCCTCAGAATAAGCACTCATTTTTTTCAGCATTGCTAAAAAGTTATCTTCAGTCGTCAAAATAATTCCCCCTTATACCATATATAGGTTTTTATTTTAGCATAATTCTGTACTGTCTTATAGTTTGGGGTATTAAAAAAACTCTCCATCATTAGGAGAGCCTTACATCTATTAATCAATTACGCCTTGGCGTAATTGCGTCCAAATTTTGAATTGCGCAAGCGCAATTCAAAATTTGTGACATCCTCCGGAGGATAACTTGCTTTAGCAAGTTAGTTCGTCATCTTCATTTGAACCGGGAATATCCCTTCAATTTCAGCCTTCATGTTCTGCTCTTCGCCTTCAAGTAGCAAATGAACGGTTCCAGAATCTGCAGATGTCCGGATAAGTCGACCTGCGCCTTGTCGCAATCTGAGTAGCATGAACGGTAAGTCCACTTCACGGAAAGGATCCTTGGCATGCTGACGTCTTGCATCGAACAATGGGTCCGAAGGCGGTAACGGCAAATCATAAATAATGACGCGTGTCAATGCATCTTGCGGAATGTCTAAGCCTTCCCATAAATGGTATGAGCAGAGAACTGGTACTTGCTTCTGCTGGAATTCACGAACGATGGAAGATAATTCTCGTTCCCCTTCAAAAGCAATGCGCTCTTGCCACTCCGCAGGTACTTGCTCTTTGAATCGGTTCATCGCCCGTTCTGATTTGAATAGGATAAGCGTCTGCTCGCCATCTTCTAATAGCTCAAGCGCGTGCCCTGCTTTTCCGCCCGCCTCAACATCCGTCGCAAAAACTTCCATCACTTCATCATAATCAAATGGTGATTCCACTGAAAATGATAAGAAGTCTTGGATACCTAGGCCGTCTGCCAAATAGGTAAACTGTTCTCCAACTGACAATGTAGCAGATGAAAAGACAATCGGTGTTTTAGATGAAAACAGTTTTTCTCTTAAAATATCTGTCACAAGGCGTGGCATGATGACAAGCGTCGATTCACCCTCACGTTCTTCCAACCAATCGACCGCATCATTTTGAGACGTAAACAGTTCCATAGAATAAATGTATTGATCCAAATATTCCTCAACCATTTTTAAATCGTATTCTGGAATAATGAACAATTCGCCATCAAAAACAAATTCCTCAAGAAGTGCCGTTGAAATCTGAACAGACTCTTTGCCTATCGCCATAAGTTCAGCTGTTTTATCAATCGCTTTACGCTCATTGTCTGTGTCATCTGCCGACTCATCAAGCAACTTGAAAAATGCTTCATGTGTATCAATGAGGCGTTCCATGAGCTGCAGCGTTTTCTCTCGAATACCATCAACCATAATCCGTTCAAGCAGGTTCAACAATGTGCTATTTTGCACTTCATAGGTTAATGCACGCTGCGCTGAATATTCGAGAAGATGTCCTTCATCAAAAACAATCATAGAAGGTTCAGGAAGTAACGGCAATTGTCCTTGACGTTTACGGGATTCTTTCGTCCAAATATGCTCCATGTAGAAATCATGCGAACAAATGACCAGTTCAACCGCTTCACGGTAATGGTTGCGATGAATCGTTTGCCCACAGCGGTTACGGATGTCACACGCAGCACATTGTTGAATGGGATGGAAATTCACTGTTTTCCACTGTTCATCGCTTAATGCTGGGTAGTCAGAACGTTCCCCGTAAGGATGAATGGACTGCAAAGAAGCAGTGCCATGGACAAACTCTGGAATACTATCTTCAATCCACTCAATATATTCTTCTGTTGATGTATTACCTGTCTCCTCCAACCGTTTCAAGCACAAATATTGGTCACGTGATTTAGCGAGGCGTACATCGATATTCAGTCCAAGAGCTTCCCCGACTTTGCGAATATCGCCATCTTCTTTGACAAGCTGGTCAATGAGCGTTTCATCCGCACATGAAATAATCGCTGGTTTCCCTGTATAGCGCGCATAGGCAATCGCAGGTAGTAAATAAGCAATCGTCTTGCCCGTTCCTACACCCGCTTCCGCAAACAATACTTTCTTTTCTTTTAACGCTTGTTCAATTTGAAAAGCCATATAAATCTGTTCATCGCGGCATTCAAATCCCTTTTCCGTCAAGTCATCGTATAACGTGTCCCCTATCCAATCATTCAATGACTCATAAAATGATTTTTCTTTGGATAAAAGGAATGGCATCTTACTTTTCATAACATGAAACCCCTTCCTAATATACATGCAAAAGGAAGAGGAATTGTCCTCTTCCTTTTATCTGTTGTTAATTTATTGACGTTGTCCCCAGAACTGATACAAATCAGTACGGATAAAGCCATTGAATAATTTTCTCTTCTTCGTCGCCCTTTTACCATACATTGTTTCAAAGTTTTCCAATGAAGATAGCATATAAACGGACCATGACGGATAGTCGTTCATTATTCGGCCGAGTTCACGCGTAATATCTTCAGCTTCTTCTACTTCACCAAGTCGCTCACCATATGGAGGATTGCCAACCATTACACCATTCAAACCATCGACAGTTAAATCTCTTACATCACAGTGTCTGAAATTGATCATATCCATAAAACCGGCTTCCGCCGCGTTTTCCTGGGCCACCTTGATCATGCGTGGATCATAGTCTGATCCTGTAATATCAATCGGCTGATCGTACTTAGCGATATCTTCTGCCTCTTCACGAACCTGGTGCCAAATGCTTTTGTTGACCCATGGCCATTGTTCAGCTGAGAAATCACGATTATAGCCTGGAGCAATATTTTGCGCAATCATAGCTGCTTCAATTGCAATGGTGCCTGACCCGCAAAATGGATCGACGAAAGGACGGTCTGGATTCCAGCGTGTCAATTTAACAAGTGCTGCCGCCATCGTTTCTTTCAACGGCGCATCCCCTTGCCCCACACGGTAACCACGCTTATGTAGCCCTGTTCCACTCGAATCAATCGTTAGTGTCACTTTATCCTTCAAAATAGACACTTCCAATTTGAATAAAGGACCTGATTCGTCCAAGAAACCGATTCGTTTATAAGCAATTTTCAAACGTTCAACAATCGCTTTTTTTACGATTGCCTGGCAATCAGGTACGCTGTATAACGTCGATTTTACTGATTTCCCCGCAACCGGAAACGCCGCATCTACGGGTAAAAAACGCTCCCATGGAATCGCTTTTGTCTGTTCGAATAAGTCATCAAACGTCGTTGCATGGAACTCGCCTGCTACAATGCGCACACGGTCTGCTACACGCAGCCACATATTCGTTTTCGCAATGGCTAACGCATCCCCTTGGAAATAAATCTTGCCATTTTCTGAAGTCGTTTCAAAACCAAGTGCTTTCACTTCATCTGCAACAATCGATTCTAACCCCATAGCAGACGTAGCCACTAATTTAAATTCACTCATGTATACCCAACTCCAATCCTATTCCATCAACTATTTCAATATCATACACAATAAAAATATTCTATTCACTTCTGTCATCTAAAATCAAAAAGAAAAGCTCTCCATATTATAAAGGAGAGCATTCGATGTAACAATAATACCATAGGAAATTCGATAAGCCATGTTTTGTTCCCGCGTACTCAAGCGGCTTACGCCTCGTACTTAGGGTGGTAATCATCTATCTACAGACAGCTGTCTGTCCCTTCATCCGTTCATTTCCTTCAGAAGAGTGCCCCTACCATAATTTGGGTTTCTCACTCGTGGGGTTTACCGCGTTCCATCTGATCCGTTTCCGAATCAGCTACGTCACTGTGGCACTGTTCAGGGAACCTCATCCATATCCGAAGACTTAGGATTTATTCCCGCCGTCAACACGCAATGCGTGAAGCCCCGGCTTATTTTTTCGCCGAGCACGAACACTACGGTCATCTCAGAACCGTGTGAGCATGGACTTTCCTCTACAACTTAGGCGTTGCAGCGATTACCTAAATCACACTATGATAAGTTTAGTATACAATACTTTTGTTATATTTACAACATATTTTATTCCTGATCAAAAAGCTTGCTGCCAAACACATGCTTCTCCAAATTGGAGATACGCTTTAACAGATCAAAGTTCGTTGTGCCAGCACTTCCCGCAGCAGGACGTTTTTGCGCCTCTGCCAATTCTTCCTTCATACGCGCGTTTTCAGAACGCAATTCTGCAATCGTCTTTTTAAATGCCTCATAATCTTGAATAACATCGTCTAGGAAGAGATCTACTTCTTCCTGCTGATAGCCACGGAGGCCTGTTTTAAATTCCTTTTCAAGAATTGTTTTTGAATCGAGTTTAGTATCCATGAAAAATCGCCCTTCCGTCTCTGTTTACATACCTTTAAGTATATCATGATTCGGCCTCTATTGTCCTACTTATTCTCTGTCGGCGTCAATATCCGACATCCGCTGTCGTTTCATGCGCTTGCCCGGGAAATAATTTTCTTTGAATTCTTATTTCCCGTTTAACAAAATCATTTCCTGCACGTTGCTGGAAGGCGGCCGTCAAGTCTGTCGCTACTTGCACTAGCCATATCGCCTCTTGTGTTGTATCTAATGCTTTCTTCAAGTCTTTCAGCTTATGCTCATAAAGCTTCGCTAATTCCTCCAACGCAACAATCCGTTCGCGCCCTGTCAGACCATTTGCCGCAATCGAAAATGAAGCAACAGCATCCACATATTGCTGCTCTCTTTTTAAGCTAAAACCGAAGTGAAAATGCGTCGCGGGATGATCAACACCATACGTAGCAATAGCACTTTCAAAAACTTGTTTACTGCGTTCATGTGACTTCAAGTCTGCAAACCATTTACCTATATTCGTATGCGTAATCGCTGACTCTGGCGTTTCTGTCTTTAACAATAAATCCGTCGAACGAATATACAGGGCGACAAGTGACAGGATGTCCCACTCGTTATGGACGAGTACCTTCATCAGAAGTTCCGCACGACCATTTTTCACAGCATCCTGATAAATAATCGGCGCCATATGTCCAGGTATATCTCCATCACGTAAGAATCCAAGTTTCTCTTCCTCAATCGCTGGCAGTCTAAATGTCCCCATGTCATCTTTCCAAATGCGTCTAGAGCCGTGCAATAAATCAATCTGTGTATGTTCAAGCAATGGTGGGATTTCTTTGCGATTCATGGTCCAGCGTGCTTCAAGCTGCGGAACATCAAAGCTTTTGCCATTATACGTGACTAATGTTGTGGATGTTTCCCATAACTTTGATGCATACAGAAACGCGGCTTCATGATCGGGTCCCGGTAAAACATATTGCGTTAATTTAAAAGAACTGGCTGTCTCAACGATAAACCCCAAGAGAAAAATGAGCGTTCCAGCTCCTTTTAAACCTGTCGTTTCTGTATCGAAAAAAACGAGTGGCTTTGAAAAATCCGGCGACAACGGATGTGCTTCCCCGGATGTTTTCCAGTCATCCATCGTTGACTTCAGCCCAGAAAGAACGATATTGCCATGCTTGTAATCCTTAGCATATTCCACAATGCGCTTATAAACGATACCGTGCTTATTCACTTCTTTTGTTAAACCTGCATCAAGCCATGATTGCTCATAAGCAGGAGCTTGCGCAACCACCTTGACCGCTTCAGGCACTACTTTGCTATCTGTCTTTTTTAGCATCTTCTTCATTTGCATCAGCTTTTGTTCATAAGACATGAAGTCGTCCTCCTGCTAGTTCCTGAAGCAGAGAACTTACATCTTGCTTCATACCTATCCCACCCTCTTGCCCCCCGATACATACCGGGCAGCCCGATGCACAGCGACAGGCGGATACATGATCAGCTGCTCGACGTAATAATTCATCCCAGCGATCAAAAATCTTTTCACTCAACCCAA
>NZ_JAWLIQ010000024.1:0-59143 GCF_033485175.1 Sporosarcina sp. YIM B06819
TTCAGCGCCGATGGTAGTTGGGGGTTTCCCCCTGCAAGAGTAGGACGTCGCCGGGCACACGGTCATTACCAATAGGTAATGGCTTTTTTTGTGTTTAATAATAATTAGATTTATAGGTAATAAGTTAAGAAGTCGTTTGATTGTATGATAAAAATTCAAAGTAAAAGCTTTTTCGAGTGCACAGACTGAATAAATCGGGAGTATCCTCTATAATAGAAATAAGTAAAGGAAGTGTAATTGGCAATGGAAAGTCTTAAACGTCCGCTTGTGGAGGCGTTACTAAAATTCAATGAAGCAGACCCAATTTCATTTCATGTGCCGGGACATAAAGGGGGGATACTGTCGGGCTTACCGGCAGTATTACGCTCGGCGCTTCGCTATGACTTCACAGAGTTGACAGGGTTAGATGACCTTCACGAGCCCGGGGGGATTATAGAAGAAGCACAAGAAAGGCTTTCTTCATTCTACGGTTCGGATCAGAGCTTTTTTCTTGTGAATGGTTCGACAGTCGGGAATTTAGCAATGATCTATGCGACATGCTGTGCAGGCGATACAATTATTGTTCAGCGCAATGCGCATAAATCGGTGTTTCATGCGATTGAACTGGTAGATGCGAAGCCAGTGCTTGTTTCACCGGCATGGGACGAGGTCACGAAGACAGCCGGAACGATGACTATTACACAAATTAGCGAAGTGCTGGAAGCGTATCCAGATGCAAAGGCAGTTGTGATTACGCATCCAACTTATTATGGTACGACGGGGAATGACTTGGAGGAGACGATAAGGCTGTGCCATACATATGGAGTCCCGGTCTTAGTTGATGAGGCCCACGGTGCACATTTTGTTGTCGGTGATCCGTTTCCCCGCTCGGCATTGGAGATGGGCGCGGATGTTGTTGTCCATTCGGCACATAAAACTTTGCCGGCTATGACAATGGCTTCATTTCTGCATGTAAGATCTAATTTAGTTTCCTCTGAAAGGGTTGCGCATTATTTACAAATGTTACAGTCAAGTAGCCCATCATATGTATTAATGGCTTCACTTGATGATGCACGGGCCTTTGCGGAATCTTATCAAGAAGAAGATAAGATATTATTTATGCAGAGACGCACGGATTTTATGAAACGGTTAGCAACAATTTCAGGGCTACAAACGCTTGAGGTGGATGATCCGTTGAAGCTTCTCATACGAGTGGAGGGTTATTCTGGCTTTGAACTGCAAAGGGAGTTGGAAACGGAGGGTGTTTATGCGGAACTTGCGGATCCGTACCAAGTGCTTTTTGTTTTGCCGTTGTTGAAGAGGGGATTGAACTACGCGTTTGAGGAAATTGGAAGGAAAATTGAGTCTGCAATTATTCGTTTGAATCAAGCAGACCGAACTGCTAATCCAATAGAAGTACCTTTGTTAGGTGAAGGGGTCTCTTATCTCACATACACTGCTAGGCAACTTAGAGACATAGCGACGGAGTGGATTCCATATGAGATTGCAGTTGGGCGTGTGGCTGCTGCTACAATCATTCCTTACCCGCCTGGTATCCCGTTATTAATTGGCGGGGAAGAGGTCGGGGATGGGCATATTCAATCGTTGAAAAAGTTACTTCAGATGGGTGCAAAATTTCAAGGCGCTATTCGAATCAATGAAGGGCAGATAGTTGTCGTAAAGGAAGGGACGGAAGAATAACATGGTACAGAAAGGTGTTTTCATAACATTCGAAGGGCCTGAAGGTGCGGGCAAGACGACGGTTATTGCAAATTTGTATAATCGGTTGAAGGGTGAAGGGCGGAATGTTATGCTCACACGTGAACCGGGTGGTATTCGCATCGCCGAGAAAATTCGTGATGTAATTCTGGACAATAATCATCAAGAAATGGATGCTAAGACGGAAGCGCTTCTTTATGCCGCTGCGAGAAGGCAGCATCTTGCCGAGAAGGTTATGCCTGCACTACGTGATGGTTACATCGTGTTGTGTGATCGCTTTGTCGATAGTTCATTGGCTTACCAAGGGCATGGTAGAGGGCTTGGAATCGATGCGGTATTATCGATTAATGAGTTTGCAATTGGTGATACGATGCCAGATGCGACAATTTTCTTTGATATTGCCCCAGAGATAGGGTTGGCCCGTATTGCGAAGAATAATGAACGTGAACAAAATCGATTAGATAAAGAAAGTCTTGATTTTCATCGTAAGGTTTATGAAGGGTATCTTGAGATTATTCGTCGTTATCCAAATCGAATTATTAAGACGGATGCTTCACTTTCAGAAATAGAAGTAACGGAAAATGTTTGGAAAATTATATGCGCCCAAGTCATGTAATTTGCAAATTCATGATATAATAGTTGGAAAGCGGAAAAAGGGGAGATTACCGTGAAATTGATTGTGGCAGTTGTACAGGATCAGGATAGTAACCGGTTGTCGGCAGCGTTGACTAAAAATGATTTCCGGGCAACAAAGTTAGCCAGTACGGGAGGATTTCTAAGGTCAGGAAACACAACATTTCTTATTGGTACCGATGATAGCCTTATTCCAAAGGCACTTGAACTTATCCGAGAAAATTGCCGTTCACGGGATCAAATGGTAGCACCTGTTTCTCCAATGGGTGGTAATGCTGATTCCTACATTCCTTATCCGGTGGAAGTCGAAGTTGGCGGAGCGACGGTATTTGTTCTTCCAATCGAACATTTTCATCATTTTTGATGTACAGAGGTGAAGCGAAGTGAAAGTCAACGGTGATTACCGGGCCGGCCTTGATAAGATGAGAAATGACCCATTGCAAACACCGCAAGGCGGAGCAAGGTTCGGTCAAATGGTTGTCAAACAAGAGCAGCGCCTTCATGGTGAACAGATTACTAGGCTTCTCGGTGATATTTCATCAGCTGGAGATCGAATTGCACGATCACGTAATCTACGTGATATGGCTAAATATAAAATGCTTGTTCGACGTTTCCTCAAAGAAGCTGTCGAATCAGGAATGGGACTTAAGCAGTCACATACGTGGAATCGGTTTGGTGAGGGGCGTCGCTTGAAACTTGTCGAGACAATAGACGCGCGGCTGGTGGAGTTAGCAGAAGACTTGTTGAATGAAGAAAAAACATCCATCGATCTGCTAGCGAAAATTGGCGAGATTAAAGGTCTCCTCATTAATCTATACATGTAATCCCGTGTTTTCTGTCGTATAAGAAACGCGGGTTTTTTTAAAACGGGAGTGTGGATTCATGTCGGAAGAATTGAATCATCGGCTTTTTGAAGAACAGAAAATCGTGATGGAACGATTAAGTTCTTCTTATAAAAACGGACGAATCGGGCATGCGTATGTATTTGATGGTGAATTAGGGACGGGAAAAGAATTGGCAGCGCTTTTTTTTGCTAAACTTCTTCTGTGTAGCAATCCCGAAGATTATGTTCCATGTGAAACATGTCATTCTTGTCGACGCGTCACATCCAGTAATCACCCTAATGTAACCATTATTCGACCAGATGGACAAGATATAAAGAAAGACCAGATGTCTACCCTCATTTATAATATGACGAAAAAGGGCTACGAGTCTGGTAGAAAGATTTATATTATTTCAAGGGCAGACCGGATGAATGTTGCTGCAGCGAATACGCTTCTTAAATTCCTTGAGGAACCGGAAGGAGATATCACGGCCATTTTGTTAACGGACTCTTATCAATCGATTTTGCCGACGATTCAATCACGCTGTCAGCGAATTTCATTCCTGCCGCCATCTAGGGAAATGATGATAAAAAGGCTCGTTGAAAAAGGGATTACTTCTTCAATGGCAGCGACGGTTACGATGGTGACGGCTAATCCAGATGAAGCATTTCGTCTGGCCGGTGATGAGCAGTTTGCACACATACGAAAGACAGTGTTAAAATTGGTTGAAGCATCAGATCGACATGTCCATGAAGCGTTATTATTCATCCAATCAGAATGGTCTCCTTTATTGAAAGAGAAAGAAGAAGTTGAACGTGGGCTGGACTTATTACTATATGCTTATCGAGATGTAGTAGCATCGAAAGCGGGTTTGCAGTCAACGCCAGCATTTCCAGATCAACAAGAGCTTTTTAGTAGCCTTTCGATAAAGATGACATATAGCCGATTGTCTACCAATATGGAGGCAATTTTGCAGGCGAAAAAGCAACTGCATGGCAATATGAATCGAACGCTTTTAATGGAACAATTGGTGCTCAGCATGCAGGAGGGGTTACTTGTTGTATAAAGTTGTAGGAGTCCGTTTTAAAAAAGCGGGTAAAATATATTATTTTGACCCAGTAGATTTTATACTCAATGAGGGCGAGTATGTCATTGTTGAGACTGTGCGGGGAATTGAATATGGTAAAGTTGCGGGTCAGATAAGAGAAGTGGAAGAAAATGATGTTGTACTGCCCCTAAAGAAAATCATTCGTCCGGCACAGACGGAAGATCTTGAGAAGGTAGAGGAGAATCGTCTGGAAGCTGAACGAGCTTTTACGATGGGTGTAGACAAGATTCAGGAGCATAAATTAGAGATGAAGCTTGTGGATGTTGAATATACATTCGACCGCAACAAAATTGTCTTTTATTTTACAGCAGAAGGTCGTGTCGATTTCCGAAATCTTGTCAAAGACTTAGCGTCTATTTTCCGAACGCGTATCGAACTACGCCAAATTGGTGTGCGTGATGAGGCGAAAATGCTTGGTGGTATCGGACCATGTGGCAGAATGCTTTGCTGTTCGACATTTCTTGGTGATTTCGAGCCGGTATCGATTAAAATGGCGAAAGATCAGAATTTATCGCTCAATCCATCGAAAATTTCAGGCTTATGTGGTCGCCTCATGTGCTGTTTGAAGTATGAAAATGATGAGTATGAAGAAGCCAAAGCACTTATGCCGGATGTTGGAACGCATGTGAAAACACCTGAAGGGCCTGGTAGGGTAGTAGGCCTCAATCTTCTTGAACGCATACTCCAGGTGAGTTTGACAGATCAAGATCATGTGCTAGAGTACACGTTAGAAGAATTAATGGAGCAACAAAATAATATGGCTCAATTGATGAAATGATGAGGTGGGATAGTTGAAAGAAAGGAACTTTCTGGACAGGGTAATGGAATTTGAACAACAACTCGGCTCCATGCATAAGCAATTTCACGAATTGATTGGATTTGTCGCACAAATGACGGAAGAGAACCATTCACTTCAACTCGAAAACCATCATTTGCGAAAGCGGCTTGAAGAAATGGATGGGCAAACGCAAGCTGCAAACCAACGACAACATCGCAAAAAGCCAAATACAGTAGATATCGGAGAAGGTGTCGACAATTTGGCTCGCCTATATAACGAAGGGTTCCACGTCTGCAATGTCCATTATGGAGGAAGCAGAAAAGGAGAAGACTGTCTGTTCTGTCTATCTTTTTTAAATAAACAAAATGTGTAAAGTGAGCCGATCCTATTGCAATGTAGGCATCGGCTTTTTTATCTGAATTCAGTGGAATGAATGATAGGTAGTATTTATGAGGGGTGCAGGAATATGGAAGAAATTTTACGAGATGATGAGCGTCTCGATTTTTTATTGGCGGAAGACTTGCGTATTATTCAGAGTCCATCCGTTTTTTCGTTTTCGCTTGATGCGGTACTACTGGCAAGGTTTGCTTATGTACCCATCCGTTCAGGAAAGATTGTGGACCTATGTGCAGGGAATGGTGCAATTCCATTATTTTTAAGTGCACGGACGAAAGCTGAGATTACAGCCGTTGAATTACAGGAACGACTAGCGAATATGGCTGAAAGAAGTATTCTTTATAACGGATTGGAAAATAGGATTCAAATCGTTAATGACAATGTCATCGGGATTGCATCGAAAATAGGCTATGAGACATATGATACCGTGACATGTAATCCACCTTACTTTCCAGCAGAAGGGGCAAGTGAGAAGAATTTGTTAGAACATGTTGCCATTGCTCGACATGAGATCCATTTGACACTTGAACAAGCGGTTCAATCTGCAAGTGAATTGTTGAAACAAGGCGGAAAAGCGGCGTTCGTTCATCGACCTGGCCGTTTACTAGATATTGTTACAGCTATGCGTGCCAATCGACTGGAGCCGAAGCGAATTCGTTTTGTCTATCCGAAGGAAGGGAAAGAGGCCAATACACTGCTAATCGAGGGAATTAAGGACGGTAAGCCAGATCTGAAAGTATTGCCTCCCCTCTATGTGTATGGTGCAGACGGTGAATATACAGATGAAGTGAGGCTACTCCTTTATGGACAACAAGGCTAATCATCTGTTTTATGTACTGGAATGCAAGGATGGCTCCTATTACGCTGGTTATACGAATGATTTGGAGAAGCGTGTACGTGTCCATAATGAAGGCAAGGGTGCGAAATACACGCGTGCAAAGAGGCCTGTTCGTTGTATTCACCATGAAAGCTTTGAAACGAAACGGGAAGCGATGCAGGCGGAATATCAATTTAAACAATTAAAAAGAGAAGCCAAAGAGCGGTATATTGCAAAGGAGCAGATGGTAGATGAAGTCACAAAAGAGTGCTGAACCGGGCGGCGGCAAATTATTTCTTGTTGGAACACCAATTGGAAATTTAGAGGATATGACATTCCGTGCGATTCGTATCTTAAAAGAGGTTGATACGATTGCAGCAGAAGATACGCGCAATACAATTAGACTGTGTAATCATTTTGAAATTAAGACACCGCTGATGAGCTACCATGAACATAATATAGAAGTAGGCGGAGAAAAGATTTTGGCGATGCTCGCGGAGGGGAAGTCTGTAGCACTTGTCAGTGATGCGGGAATGCCGTGTATCTCGGATCCAGGCGCGGATATTGCAGCTAAAGCAATCGTAGAGGGGTACGATGTCGTCCCTGTCCCTGGAGCAAATGCAGCCATTAGTGCATTAGTTGCTTCAGGATTAATGCCGCAACCATTTTTATTTTTTGGATTCATCTCCCGCCAGAAAAAAGATCGGACAAGCCAATTGGATGCTTTAAAGCGACGTGAAGAGACGATTGTTCTGTATGAGGCACCTCACAGGCTGAAGGAGACCCTGCGGGCGTTAGAAGGTAGCTTTGGTGGAACACGTCGTGTGACCTTAGCAAGGGAGTTGACAAAACGTTTTGAGGAATTTCTTCGTGGCACGCTTGAAGAGGCAGTATTATGGGCAGAATCAAGTGAGATAAGGGGAGAGTTCTGTATTGTTATCGCAGGCAGCGATGGTGTTATTGAAGAGCAACAAGATGTGTGGTGGAGTGATCTAGATATTCGTGATCATGTCATCGAAGTAATGGCGAAAAAAGAGCTACGCTCAAAAGAGGCTATACGCGAAGTGGCGAAAGAGCGTGGAATGAGTAGACGTGATGTTTACAAGGAATATCATGTAGAGGATGAATGATAGTAACCTCTAAAACGTAAATAATATCCAGAACGGTGAATCGCTCTGGATATTATTGTTGCATAATTATTTTTGGAGGCTTTCTTCAATTTCTTGGATCAATTGTTTTGCGCCTGCTGGGCTTAAAATCAATTTTCCGTCAATTAGACGAAGGTTATCGTCAGACACATCGCCCGTAATTGAGCATGTCATATTTGGCATATACTTTTTCAAGATGATTTTGTCTTCATCAACGTAGATTTCCAACGCATCTTTCTGAGCAATACCAAGTGTACGGCGCAATTCGATTGGAATAACAACACGTCCGAGTTCGTCAACTTTTCTTACAATACCAGTAGATTTCATAATAAGAACTCCTTCCAGTTCAGTAGTTTTCGTCAAAATTCGACATAATTCTCTTGTCTGCTTTTTATCATACCAAGACTTCCAATTAACGTCAATATAACTTTCCCAAAACTATGATAAAAATAATAGTTTATTTACAGGGATAACTAAAAACTATATAAAAAACAATTTTAGTAGCGCTTAAAATACATAACGACTAGGAATATCATTGTATCGGCGGGGTGCATTCGATAGAATAGAAGGTATATTTAATTACACTGGAGGAATATTCGTGGCTGATCAGAAAAATACATTTTATATTACAACACCGATTTATTATCCAAGCGGAAAGTTCCATATTGGTACGGCTTATACGACTGTTGCTTCGGATGCAATGGCACGATACAAACGACTACGAGGTTTCGATGTTCGATTTTTAACAGGAATGGATGAGCACGGGAAAAAGATACAAGAAAAAGCGGAGGAAGCGGGACTCCCGCCGCAGGAATATGTCAATGGAATTGCTGATGTTGCGAAAAAGGTATGGGACATCATGGATATTTCTTATGATGACTTCATTCAGACGACGGAAGAACGCCATAAAGCGATTGTTGAAAAGATTTTTAAGACATTTCTCGACAATGGTGATATTTATAAAGGGGAATACGAGGGCTGGTATTGCGTACCTTGTGAAACGTATTACACAGAGGGCCAGCTTGAAGATAATAACTGTCCAGATTGTGGACGTTCTGTTCAAAAAGTGAAGGAAGAATCGTACTTCTTTAATATGAAGAAATACGCGGACAGGCTGTTGAAATATTACGAGGATCATCCGCAGTTTATCGAACCGGAGTCGCGTAAAAATGAGATGATTAATAACTTTATTAAACCGGGTCTAGAAGATTTGTCTGTTTCTCGTATGTCATTTGATTGGGGCATAAAAGTACCTGGTGATGCGAAGCATGTCATTTATGTATGGGTCGATGCATTGACGAACTATATTACAGCACTTGGTTATCAGTCTGGGGACGATTCGTTGTTCAATAAATATTGGCCTGCCGACGTCCATGTTGTTGGGAAAGATATTGTTCGTTTCCATACGATTTATTGGCCGATTTTCTTAATGGCACTGGATTTGCCGTTGCCGAAAAAGATCTTTGCACATGGCTTTATTATGATGAAGGATGGCAAGATGTCGAAGTCAAAAGGCAATGTTGTGTACCCTGAAATGCTTGTTGAGCGATATGGTCTGGATGCGACACGTTATTTCCTTCTTCGAGAATTACCATTTGGACAAGACGGTGTGTTTTCACCAGAATCCTTCATTGAACGAACGAATTACGATCTTGCCAATGATTTAGGAAACTTATTAAACCGAACGATTTCGATGATTAATAAATATTTCGATGGAGATATTCCGGCAGAGGGGCTTGTTTCGACAGAATTCGATACTAGCTTGACGGATTTCATCACAAAAACGGTGGACAAGTACGAAGCTTCGATGGAAAGTATGCAATTTAGTAATGCCTTGGCTGATTTGTGGGCGCTTGTGTCACGGACGAACAAATACATTGACGAGACATCTCCATGGGTATTAGCGAAAGAGGAGGCGGATAAAGGCAAGCTGGCGTCTGTAATGGCGCATTTGGCTTCATCGCTGCGTCATATTGCGGTTCTATTGCAGCCGTTTATGACGGAATCGCCGAAAAAGATTGTGTCACAGCTTGGTTTGGATGAGTCACAACTTGCTTGGGAGACACTTGGTAGCTTCGATGCCATTCCAGCAGGAACGAAAGTGGTAGACAAAGGTGTACCGATTTTCCCACGCTTGGATTCGGATGTTGAAGTCGTTTATATCCGCGATCAAATGGCTATTTCGGCTCCAGCTGAAAATAAGCCGGCGGAAAAGGCTGAAACGGAAGCTACTGAAGTAGATGAAATTACTTTTGAAGACTTCATGAAAGTCGATTTACGTGTAGCAACAGTGACTGCGTGTGAGAAAATCCCGAAAGCCGATAAATTGTTGAAACTGCAACTGGATCTTGGCTACGAGAAACGACAAGTTGTGTCAGGAATTGCAGAACATTACGAGCCACAGGCGTTAATCGGCCAAAAAGTAATTGTTGTTGCCAACTTGAAACCTGTAAAATTACGTGGTGAATTGTCTCAAGGTATGATTTTGGCAGGGAAATCCGAGGGTGTGTTGAAATTAGCGTCAGTGGACCAGGCATTGGAAAATGGAGCGCAGGTGAAGTAATAACAGATAAAAACGGCGTCCCTCATGGAAACGCCGTTTTTCTTTACAAATAAATGCATAGTGAGGCGAAAAAAATTTATGTTTATCGATACACATGTCCATTTAAATGCGGACCAATATGAAGAAGATATAGAGGAAGTTATCGGACGTGCCCTTGAGGCGGGTGTCGAAAAGATGGTAGTTGTTGGATTTGACCGCAAGACGATTGTAAAGGCGATGGAGCTAGCGGAACAACATGCATTTATTTACGCAGTTGTCGGCTGGCATCCTGTCGATGCGATTGATTGTACAGAGGAAGACTTAGCGTGGATTGAATCACTGGCCGCGCATCCCAAAGTTGTCGGCATTGGGGAAACAGGTCTTGATTATTATTGGGATAAATCACCGAAGGACATTCAGCAGGAATTGTTTAGAAAACAGATTCGACTGGCGCAGAAAGTGGGACTACCAATCATTATCCATAATCGGGATGCGACAGCGGATGTTGTTCGTATTTTGAGAGAGGAAGAGGCGGAGAAAACGGGTGGCATTATGCACTGTTTTGGCGGGAGTGTGGAAACTGCACAAGAGTGCATCGCCATGAACTTTATGATCTCACTTGGCGGACCTGTTACGTTTAAAAATGCAAGAATGCCAAAAGAAGTTGCAACGGAGATTTCACTTGATCATTTATTGATTGAAACGGATGCACCTTACTTGGCACCACATCCCTATCGGGGCAAGCGTAATGAGCCGGCCTGGGTGACACTAGTAGCCGAAGAAATTGCACGGTTAAAGGATTTGTCAGTCGAGGAGGTTGCACGAAGAACGACTGACAATGCGTTGAAAATATTTAATGTCGGATGAATAAATTACCAGGGGGCCTTCCATACTTTTCATGTGGAGGGCTTCTTGGTTATTTTCAAAATGTGTTCAGATGGGTTGACACGAGGGAAAGTAACCTCTATAATCAGCCGAGTGATAAAGGAGGAGTTTTTTTCATGTCAAAACGATTCATGGAAAACCTGTTCTTTCAGTCATTGAGGAGTAAACAAATAGCTGTAACCGTCGTATCACTTACACTATTTGTTGCTATTACGGCACTTGTCCTTTACGAAGGGACGCAAAAATCGGTCACGCTACAGGTGAACGGTGAAGAACTTGAAGTCAAGACGCACGCACATACAGTAGGTCATCTTCTTTCTGAACAGGAAATCGAAGTTACCGAGCATGATTTAGTAACACCCTCAGTGAATACATCTATCGAAGACGGTTTATCGATTAGATGGGAACAGTCGAAACAAGTTGCCATACAGGTCAATCGGGAGAGTGCATCCATTTGGACAACGAGTCGTACGGTAGAAGAAGCGTTGGTGGAAGCCGGCATTGAAATTACTGAATATGATGATGTAAGTCCTGGACTTTCGGAGCAACTTGGAAAAGATAACAACATTACCGTCCAAAAAGCGTTTGAAGTAACGCTGAATGACGGAGGAGAAGAGACGAAGGTCTGGTCTACTTCGACTACGGTCGCTGACTTTTTAAAGAGAGAGAACATTCAACTGAATGAAGACGACCGACTAAATAGAAAGGCAGATGGATATCTGAAGCCTGGTTCTTTGGTAGAGGTCGTACGAGTGGAAAAGGTCACCGATGTAGTGGAAGAGCCAGCGAACTTTGCAATTGAAACACGCAATGACCCATCTTTGCTAAAAGGACAACAAAAAATTGTTCAAGAAGGCAAGAAAGGGACGGTTTCACGGAAGTTCGAAATTGTGAAAGAAAACGGTAAAGAAGTTTCTCGTAAGTTGTTAGCAGAAAAAGTCATTGCAAAACCGCAAAAGAAAATCGTCACGGTCGGTTCTAAAGTAATGGTTGCTAGCGCATCAATGAAAAAATCTGGTGTAGGCGTATCCCGTAGTAATTCTGATGCACCTTCGGGCGGCCAGGAGTTTTATGTAACGGCTACGGCATATACGGCGTATTGTAATGGTTGTTCGGGCGTGACAAAGACAGGCATTAATTTGCGTTCAAATCCGGACTTAAAAGTAATTGCGGTAGATCCAAGTATTATTCCACTCGGTTCCAAAGTATGGGTGGAAGGGTATGGCTATGCAATTGCTGGAGATACGGGTGGTGCCATTAAGGGGATGAAGATTGATCTTCATGTTCCGACGAAAAATGCTGCTTATAAATTTGGACGACGCCAAGTGAAAATGAAAGTCATCGACTGACAATAATCCGTAGGACTGCAATTGGTCCTACGGATATTTACGTTATAGCTTGCTTCTGTCGAAGCAAGCTATGCCTCCGGCGGATGCCACAAATTTTGAAGGGAGCGGGAAGGCAACCTAAGTTCGCCGCGTCCTGCGGCAACGGTTGCGTACCCGCATCCTGCGGGCACGCAAGCGCAATTCAAAATTTGGGCGCAATTACGCCGAGGCGTAATTGATCACTGCTTCTGTAACTCGCTTTGATATAATTGATCATTTGCCTTTCTGTACATCCGCTAAGCCACGGAGTAGAATTGAAGAAAGAATGCAATGGGAAAGAGGATTTTTGTGAACATAAAAGAGATTATTGTTGTTGAAGGGAAATCCGATACAGTTGCCGTCAAACGTGCGACAGGTGCCGATACCATCGAAACAAATGGTTCTGCTATTGACGACAAGACGCTTGTACGTATTCAACATGCGCTAGAAACGCGCGGTGTGATTGTTTTTACCGACCCTGACTTTCCGGGTAGGCGAATTCGTGCAATCATTGAAGAGCGTGTCCCAGGCGTCAAGCATGCTTTTCTAAAAAAGGAATTGACGATTGCCAAAAATGGTCAAGGACTTGGCATTGAGCATGCAGATGACGAAGATATACGGCGAGCTATTAGCTCCGTTTATACGGTAGACGATCAGCCGGTTGTCGACATTCCACTTGCCGATTTGATGGCGGCTAGGCTCATTGGCCACCCTGATGCGAAGAGACGACGTGAACGGTTGAGTGAGCTTCTACAAATTGGACAGGTAAACGGTAAAGGCTTGAAGAAACGGCTTGAAATGTTCCGTATTGGACATGAACAATTAGCAGAAGTATTGAAAGTGCTCGATAAGGAGGAAATTAAATGAAGAAAGATATCGCAACCCCAGTTAGGACAAAAGAAATTCTTGATAAATACGGTTTTTCATTTAAAAAAAGTTTAGGTCAAAACTTCTTAATCGATCCGAATATTTTACGAAATATCGTGTCCCATGCGGAGTTGACAGAGAAAACAGGTGTCATTGAAATTGGGCCAGGCATTGGTGCATTGACGGAGCATATTGCGAGAAGTGCAGGCAAAGTCGTAGCTTTTGAAATTGATGGTCGTCTGTTACCGGTGCTGGAGGATACATTGTCACCTTACGATAACGTTACAATTGTTCATCAGGATATATTGGAAGCAGATCTTGCACAAGTCGTTACAGAACACTTTGCGGATTATGATGACGTTGTTGTTGTGGCAAATTTACCTTATTACGTGACGACGCCAATCATTATGAAATTCCTGCTTGGTAAAGTTCCAATCTCGGGAATGGTTATCATGATGCAGAAGGAAGTAGCAGACCGTATTACAGCCCTTCCTGGGACTAAAGCATACGGCTCGCTGTCTATCGCTATCCAGTACTATATGGATGCAGAAGTGGCAATGATTGTACCGAAGACAGTATTTATGCCACAGCCGAATGTTGAATCTGCTGTACTCCATCTTTCACGGAAAGAAACGGCACCTGCAGATGTAAAGGACGAAGATTTCCTATTTGAGGTATCCAGAGGGTCATTTGTTCAACGCAGGAAAACAATCTTAAACAACTTGCAGTCGTCGTTACCAGAAGGTAAAGCGAAAAAAGACCAAATTTTAAGTGCTTTCGAGAAAATAGGTATGGATCCTGGCAGACGCGGGGAAACGTTGACGATTGAAGAATTTGCAAATCTGTCCAACGCTTTATATGAAGACTTTTTTGTTGCGCGGAAAAAGTAGCGGTATTGGTACACTTTTCATAGAAAAGTGCTATTTTCAATAATAAAAGTATTGACAAAGTCGTTGCAGAATTGTTAAAATGAAACTTTTAATTGACAGAACCTTTTAAAAGTGTTATGCTTATACTTAGTGAGGTGTAAGCGACGTGACAAAAACATTAGCGGACATTAAGAAGTCATTGGATTCTCATCTGGGGAAACGTTTGCACTTAAAAGCAAACGGCGGTCGGAAGAAGACAATTGAACGAGCTGGAGTATTACGTGAAACATATCGCGCGGTATTCGTAGTTGAACTTGACCAGGACGAAAATGCATTTGAAAGAGTATCTTACAGCTACGCAGATATTTTAACCGAAGCGGTTGAAATAACAATTCTTGACGGCGTAGATTCTACAGAGTTTAGCGTCAAATAATTACAGCATTTATGATTGAATTCATTTTTAAAAAAGCATCTCTGACGTCATTCTAAAATAGAATAGATGTCAGGGGTGTTTTTTCTTCTAGGTAGCACATACTAGGTGCGTCAGCTACAAGGGAGGAAAACCGAATGGCGAAAAAACGTGGTATTATGTCTGAGCGCTTGAAGGAAGAAATTGCGAAAGAGCTTGGGTTTTACGATGTTGTGGAGCGAGAAGGTTGGGGCGGCATTAAGGCACGGGACGCTGGGAATATGGTGAAACGAGCAATTGAGAAGGCCGAACAAGGAGTAGCACAAAAAAACAAGTAGCTATCAATTGCGCCTTGGCGTAATTGCGTCCGGATTTTTTTCGAGCTCGGGGCCTACAGGAAGTAGGTCATGCAGTCGTTGCGACAGGATGTCGCGCACTTAGACTGCCTTCTTAAGCTCCCCTAAAAATCCGTGACATCCGCCGGAGGCTTTATCTGGATTCAGCGGGCGGTTTTCTGCTGAATTCAGATAAATGACCCTAAATTCCATTAAAGGCTGACAAAAGAAGAGTTGCATGTAGCGTCTATACGGCGTCTCATGCAGCTCTTTTTTTATCCAATTCGATGCGCTCATGCTTTTTTTGTCTAGACTCCGGGCATCTGAGCAGGCACCCTGCGCTTTTGTTCTAACCAAAACAAATCACCCTATGGTAAAATAGGGAACAATGACAAGCTGGAATGGAGGGAGCCGGATGCTGTATGAGAAGGCGCCAGCAAAAATCAATTTAACACTCGATGTGTTACATAAGCGACCGGATGGTTTTCATGAAGTTGAAATGATTATGACGACCGTTGACTTAGCGGATCGAATATGGATTCGTCCGATGGATAATGGACGAATTACCATCAAAACATCTGAACGATTTGTGCCAAATGACAGAAAAAATTTGGCCTATCAAGCAGCTGAACTGCTACAACGACAGTATGGTATTAAAGAAGGCGTAGAGATTACACTTGAAAAAAGTATTCCTGTGGCTGCAGGATTAGCGGGAGGCAGTTCAGATGCAGCAGCTACGTTGCGCGGCTTGAATAGGCTGTGGAACTTAGGGATAGAAGCGGACGAGCTTGCTACATTAGGATCACGCATTGGTTCGGATGTGTCATTTTGCGTCCATGGTGGAACAGCGCTTGCCACGGGACGTGGGGAGATGATTCAACATTTACCTGCACCGCCCAATTGCTGGGTGATTCTTGCAAAACCCGCTATTTCAGTTTCAACAGGCGATATTTATGGCAACCTTAACCTTAAGTCGGTGGATCATCCACAGACGTCGAGTATGATTGAAGCGCTTGTAGCGGGTGACTACGACAAGATGTGCAAATCAGTAGGCAATGTCCTTGAAGCGGTTACGATGGATTTACATCCGCAAGTGGTCATGCTAAAGGAGCAGATGAAGCGATTTGGCGCAGATGCAGTTCTGATGAGCGGCAGTGGGCCGACTGTTTTTGGCCTTGTTAAGCATGAATCTCGGGTACCGCGTATTTATAATGGACTGAAAGGATTCTGTCCAGAGGTCTATGCAGTTAGAATGATTGGAGAGCGTCACTTTCTTGATTAAACACGTATAATTGTGTTAATCTACGATTAAAACATTCGGGTTTTGGAGGCGGTACTATGAAGTGGAAGAGGAGTGAACGGCTTGTCGATATGACCCGACATCTGTTGGAATATCCACATGAACTCATACCACTGACCTTCTTTTCCGAACGTTACACAGCGGCAAAATCTTCGATTAGTGAAGATTTGACGATTGTAAAAGAAACGTTTGAGGAAAAAGGGACAGGAAAACTAGTGACGATGTCGGGGGCAACGGGAGGAGTGAAGTTCATTCCAAAAACGGCAGAATCAGATGTTCGTGAAGTGATGGCACTCCTTATGGAGAAACTCGGTCAGTCGGATCGATTGTTGCCCGGTGGCTATTTGTTTATGACAGACCTTCTCGGCAATCCACGCATCATGGACCGTGTCGGTAAAGTGTTTGCTTCGGCGTTTGCAGAAACGGATATCGATGTCATTATGACTGTGGCGACGAAAGGGATTCCGATTGCGCATGCGATCGCACGCCATCTCAACGTCCCAGTCGTTGTTGTCCGCCGTGATAGCAAAGTGACAGAAGGGCCAACTGTAAGCATTAATTATGTATCTGGTTCGACACGACGCATTCAGACAATGGTATTATCAAAGAGAAGCATGCAGAGTGGGCAGAAGGTGCTCATTACAGATGATTTCATGAAAGCCGGCGGCACAATGGTAGGCATGAAGAACTTGCTAGAGGAGTTCGGCTGTGAGCTTGCAGGTATTGCCGTTCTGGTGGAGGCCATTCATCCAGAAGAGGTGCTAGTGGATCATTATTTGTCCCTTGTGAAGCTTCATGCAGTGAACGAGAAAGATCGAACCATTGAGTTGGAAGAAGGCAATTACTTTTTGGAAGGTGGAAAATGATATGAATTATGTAGCGACAGAAAACGCACCACAAGCAATTGGACCTTATGCACAGGCCGTTAGCGTGAATGGATTCATCTATACATCTGGTCAAATTCCGTTGACTCCTGAAGGCTCACTTGTTGAGGGTTCTATTGAAGAGCAGACGCATCAAGTATTTGCTAATCTAAAAGCGGTTCTCGAAGAAGCTGGTTCTTCATTGGACAAGGTTGTGAAAGCAACCGTTTTCATTAAAGATATGAATGAATTTGCTGCTTTAAATGATATCTATGCACATCATTTTGGAGCGCACACACCCGCTCGGTCGACGGTGGAAGTGGCAAGATTGCCGAAAGACGTGAAAGTTGAAATTGAAGTGATTGCTTTAGCAGGGAAATAACCCGTGCCCGCCCGTTGAATTGGGCGGGTTTTTTTTATTTACTTAACTACAGACCCTACTATTCCTAATGTTAAAAAAATTAAGTTAGTAAAAAGAAGGAAATCGCTTACTTTTGTGGAATATAGTCGTCATGCGCTGTAAAGACAAAGGAGTGGTAAGGGATGGAAGTGACAGATGTGAGATTACGCAAGGTGGAGACTGACGGCAGAATGAAGGCCATCGCTTCAATTACGATTGACGATGAGTTTGTCGTCCATGATATTAGAGTAATAGATGGCAATGAAGGGTTGTTTGTTGCGATGCCAAGTAAACGGACGCCTGATGGAGAGTTCCGTGACGTGGCACATCCAATCAATTCGAATGCTCGTACAAAAATTCAAGATGCTGTGCTGAATGCGTACCATCTTTCTGTTGAAGAAGTGGCACTTGAAGTAGCTGGTGCATAATAGAGCTAAACGAAAACGTAAAAAACTGCCTGCAATAGGCAGTTTTTTTTATGTGTTAGGAATGAAAAAATTTAAATTGAATAGAATTTCGAAAATGAAAATAATAATAGTAAAAGATTATTATCTACTTGTCAAGTGAACGTGGTTGAAAAAAAGGGAGCTTTCGGATATAGTCAATAGTGAAAAACAATAATGGTCGTTTAGTTTTTATTTCTCATTGATGGGGGAAGTCAAATGGCGAATACATATGCTGTTGTACTTGCTGCTGGGCAAGGTACACGGATGAAGTCAAATTTATATAAAGTACTCCATCCGGTTTGCGGAAAGCCAATGGTCGAACATGTCATTGATCATATACGTGGACTTGGTGCAGACAAGATTGTAACAATTGTTGGTCATGGTGCAGGGCAGGTCGAAGAGACGCTTGGCGACAAGAGTGAATACGTGCTTCAAGCACAACAACTTGGAACTGCGCATGCCGTTCAGCAGGCAGAGCAGCTCATTGGTAGCCTCGATGGCACGACAATTGTTGTGTGTGGAGATACACCACTTATTCGCTCAGAAACGATGGAAGCGCTCGTTGCACATCACAATGAAAGCGGTGCGAAAGCTACAATCTTAACGGCTCATGCAGATGATCCGACAGGATACGGACGCATTATTCGGGGAGAAGACGGGCAAGTTCTTCGCAACGTCGAACAGAAGGATGCAACGCCAGAGGAGCAGAAAGTCATTGAAATCAATACAGGTACGTATTGCTTTGACAATCGGTTGCTTTTTGAAACGTTGAAAAAAGTAAAGAACGATAATGTACAAGGCGAGTATTATTTGCCAGATGTCGTTGGTATTTTGCAATCCGAGGGGGCACTCGTTTCAGCATATATGACAAGCGATTTCAGTGAAACGCTTGGTATTAATGATCGCGTTATTTTAGCGGAGGCAGAACGCGTTATGCGTGGTCGTATTGCTGACAAGCATATGCGAAATGGTGTAACAATCATCAGTCCTGAAAATACGTATATTAGTGCAGCGGCTGAAATTGGCCGTGATACATTATTGCAGCCAGGTACGATGATTGAAGGGCATACCATTATCGGAGAAAATTGTACGATTGGTCCCAACTGCCAAATTGTAGATAGTGTCATCGGTAACGATACAACTGTCCATTCATCGGTCGTGCTCGCTAGCAAAGTGGGCTCCGCTACAACGGTAGGACCGTTTGCGCATATTCGTCCAGATTCAAATCTCGGTGATAAAGTAAAAATCGGTAACTTCGTTGAAGTGAAAAAATCGACACTTGGTGAAGGTAGTAAAGTGTCTCATTTAAGCTATATTGGTGATACTACTGTCGGTTCACGTGTCAATGTTGGTTGCGGTACCATCACAGTCAACTATGACGGGAAGAATAAACATATTACAACAATTGAAGATGACGCCTTTATTGGCTGTAATTCAAATTTAATTGCACCGGTAACGGTTGAAAAAGGCGCTTATGTAGCGGCTGGATCAACAATTACGAAAAATGTCCCAGAAAGTTCACTTGCAATTGCGCGCGCGCGCCAAGAGAATAAAGAAGGCTATGTTAAAAAACTATACCCAAAATCAACTAACCAGGAGGGCCACGATGCCTAATCATTACCCGAACGATAAACTAAAGATCTTTTCTTTGAATTCTAACGAACCACTTGCGAAACAAGTCGCAGATGAAATTGGACGTCCGCTCGGTCAATGTTCTGTTAAACGATTCAGTGATGGAGAAGTTCAAATAAATATTGAAGAAAGCATCCGTGGTTGTGACGTATTCGTCATCCAGTCTACATCACAGCCAGTCAACGAACACTTGATGGAGCTATTGATCATGATTGATGCATTGAAGCGCGCATCTGCACGCGCCATTAATGTTGTTATGCCTTATTACGGTTATGCGCGCCAAGATAGAAAAGCACGTCCACGTGAACCAATTACTGCAAAACTCATTGCAAACTTGCTTGAAACTGCTGGAGCACATCGTGTGATTGCAATCGACTTGCACGCGCCACAAATTCAAGGTTTCTTTGATATTCCAATCGATCATCTTGTTGCGGAGCCAATTCTTACGGAATACTTTAAAGGCAAAGGGATTAGCAGTGACGAACTTGTTATTGTATCTCCAGACCACGGCGGTGTAACGCGTGCACGTAAGATGGCGGATCGCATGAAAGCACCGATTGCAATCATTGATAAGCGCCGTCCACGTCCGAATGTTGCTGAAGTAATGAACATCGTTGGGAATGTTGAAGGAAAAACAGCTATCTTAATTGATGATATTATCGATACAGCTGGCACGATTACGATTGCGGCAAGTGCTTTAATCGAAAGTGGAGCAAAAGAAGTGTATGCTTGTTGTACACACCCTGTATTGTCAGGTCCTGCAATTGAACGCATTGACAATTCACAAATTAAAGAATTGGTTATTACAAATTCAATCGAGCTTCCAGAAACGAAAAAGTCACCAAAAATACATGAGCTTTCTATTGCCAAACTTCTTGGCGATGCAATCGTTCGCGTATTCGAAGAAAAATCTGTTAGCACATTATTTGAGTAATAGGAAAACATGCGCATGGAAATCCGTGCGCATCTTTTCTGTTTCACCATCTACTGTAAAAAGGAAGAGAAAATTATGAAAATGATTATTGGACTCGGGAATCCGGGCAAACAATATGAAAAGACCCGCCATAACGTGGGTTTCCATGTCATTGATGAGCTTTGTGGCCGCCTGTCAGCACCAGCGATGCAAGCAAAATTCAATGGGATGTATACGGTTATTCATCGTCCAGAAGGAAAAGTGATGCTGGTCAAGCCGTTGACGTATATGAACTTGTCTGGCGAGTGTATCCGACCCTTGATGGATTATTTCGAGGTGGATGCGGACAATATAGTCGTGTTGTATGACGATCTTGATATTGCACCGGGGACGATTCGACTGCGCCAAAAAGGGAGTGCAGGTGGCCATAACGGCATGAAATCATTGATCGCGCATCTTGGGACAGACCAATTCAATAGGGTTCGTATTGGTGTGGGGCGTCCAACAGGTGGCATAAAAGTACCTGATTATGTGCTATCACCTTTTAGCAAAGATGAAGTTCCATTAATTGAGGAAATGGTACAAAAGAGCGCATCTGCTTGTGAAGCATGGATTACTAAACCTTTTCTTGATGTCATGAACACCTTTAATGGTGTGTGATGAATAACAGAGTCGTCTTTCGCCTATACTGAAGGTAAAAAGGGGCGGAGAATAGATGGCGATTCGTTATACATGCCGGCATTGCGCTACAGAAATTGGCACACTTCCGTTTGAATCTGTGAAGGACACCATCCTTCAACTACAAAAGGCGGATGAAGGGCAAGAGGAACAATTTTTGACGTATGAAAAAGATGGAGATTTGACAGTGCGTTGCATTTGCGAGCAGTGCCAGCAGTCACTCCAACGTTTCCCGGATTATTACACACTTAACAAGTGGCTTCAATAGGAGGTATGCTTTGGCGCTTGATGGCGTTCAAAGCTTTTTCTGTTTAACTTGACTCAGTGGGGTACCCCCACGCCGAGGCATGTTTGATTTTCTCTACTTCGACTGATTCATTTAATGAAAAGAAAGGATGTGTATGAATGAAAGCGCTTTTAGAATTATTTTTACAAGAAAAAGAGATTCGAAATCTAGTTGAAGAGTTGGAGATAGGGAAAGACCGCCAGCTAATTGCGGGACTTTCTGGAGGAGCGAAATCTGTCTTTTTCAAAACGCTCCAGCAATCTAGTAGCCAACCAATTCTAATTGTCTCTCCTAACCTATTGCAAGCGCAGCGTACATACGAAGACCTTGTTAAAATGTTGGGGGACTCACTCGTTCATTTGTATCCGGCAGAGGAGTTAATTGCGGCTGACTTTTCTATTTCTAGCTATGAACTTCGTGCCCAACGCATCGATACACTTGATCATATGGCCCGTGTAGGCAAAGGTATTTATATTACACCTATTGCAGGCATAAAAAAATTGTTACCGGCAAAAGAGCGTTGGCTGAGCAGTTCATTACTGACGAAAATAGGCGATACACTCGACATCACGAAATGGTTGGATCAGCTCGTGTCGATGGGGTATACAAGACAACCGATGGTAACGGCGCCAGGTGAATTTGCGTTGCGCGGAGGCATTTTAGATTTATACCCACTGAATATGGAAGACCCTGTTCGAATTGAATTATTTGATACGGAAGTCGACTCGATTCGTACGTTTTTTGCTGAAAATCAGCGTTCAACAGGCAAGCTTACAGAAATCACAATCCTTCCAGCATCAGAATTTGTTTGGGCAACTGAAGATTTAGTGGCTGTTGCGGGGAAATTAGAATTAGCACTTGGCGCTAGTTTGAAGAAGATGAAAGATGCGGAAGCGAAAGAACGGCTAACGTTAAATATGACGGGCGATATTGGCTTGTTGAAAGACGGTATTATTCCTGAGAATATGTTAAAATATGCATCGTTTTCAGCGGAAATTTCTTCTTTTGAAAGCTATTTCCCGGGCAATGGAACGATTTTATTCGATGAAATTGGGCGTATTCTTGAAGTCGCTGCATCACTGGAAGCGGAAGAAAAGGAATGGATGCTTGCTCTTCTGGAAGAAGGAAAGATTGTTCATGATGCGAAAATTTCTTGGTCATTTGATGAAATACACAGCATACTCAATCAACGAAAAGTGTATTTATCGTTATTTGTTCGTTCAATACCTGGCATTACCGTAAAAAAGACTGTGACGTTTTCGTGCAAACCGATGCAACAGTTTCATGGTCAGATGAATTTATTGAAAAATGAAATGGAACGTTGGCAACAAGGTCATTTCAATGTGTTCATTGTCGTGGATGGCGCGGAGCGCATGCAGAAAGTGCAGTCCATTTTACAAGACTATGACATGGCGTCAACCTTGGCGGGCAAAACATCGAATGCAGGGGCTGTGCTTGTTGTCGACGGAGATTTGTCTGCCGGATTTGAACTACCATTTCAACAAATCGCGGTCATAACAGATTCCGAATTGTTTAAAGGCAAACCGAAGCGTAAAGCCCGTCCGCAAAAGATGACCAATGCTGAGCGCATCAAAAGCTATTCAGAGATAAAGCCGGGGGACTATATTGTCCATGTGAATCACGGAATTGGTAAATACATTGGTATTGATAACTTAAGCCAAGGTGGTGTAGATAAAGACTTCCTCGTCATTCATTTCCGTGGGGAAGATAAGTTGTACGTTCCGACGGACAAGATTGATTTGATCCAGAAATATGTTGCGTCTGGTGAAAAAGAGCCGAAATTGCATAAGATGGGCAGTGCGGATTGGAAGAAAACGAAAAGTAAAGTATCGGCCGCTGTGCAGGATATCGCCGACGATCTCATCCTTCTATATGCTAAACGTGAGTCAGAAAAAGGCCATGCCTTTGCACCGGATGATGATTTGCAACGAGCATTTGAAAATGCATTCCCTTATGACGAGACGGATGATCAGCTACGCTCCATTCAGGAAGTGAAGCAGGACATGGAAAGAGAGCGCCCGATGGATCGATTGCTTTGTGGAGATGTTGGCTATGGTAAAACAGAAGTAGCTATCCGCGCAGCGTTCAAGGCCGTGGCAGACGGTAAACAGGCGGCATTCCTTGTACCGACGACAATTCTTGCCCAACAGCATTATGAAACGATGAAAGAGCGTTTTGCTGGTTTTCCAATAGAAGTATCGTTGTTAAATCGTTTCCGAACAAAAAAGCAACAAACAGAAACATTAAAAGGGGTAAAAGCCGGCACAATTGATATTGTTGTAGGTACACATCGTCTTCTATCAAAAGACGTCGTCTATCAAGATCTTGGTCTATTAATTGTGGATGAAGAGCAGCGATTTGGTGTGACGCATAAAGAGAAATTGAAGCAGTTGAAAACAAATGTGGACGTCTTGACCTTGACGGCGACGCCAATTCCACGGACGCTCCATATGTCGATGCTGGGTGTTCGAGATCTATCTGTCATCGAAACGCCTCCGGCAAACCGATTCCCTGTTCAGACCTATGTCATGGAACATAACTTCGGACTAGTTCGCGAAGCGATTGAACGAGAAATGGGGCGAGGTGGGCAAGTGTTCTACTTATACAATCGCGTGGAAGATATGACGCGAAAAGTGGATGAGATCAGGCAACTGGTCCCTGAAGCCAGGGTAGGATTTGCGCATGGACAAATGGGTGAGTCGGCACTTGAATCGGTTATTCTCAGCTTTCTTGAAGGCGAATATGATGTGCTGGTTACGACGACCATTATTGAAACGGGTATCGATATTCCAAACGTTAATACGCTAATTGTACATGATGCGGACCGTATGGGCTTATCACAGCTTTATCAGCTTCGTGGACGAGTTGGCCGTTCGAATCGTGTGGCATATGCTTATTTCCTTTATCAACGGGATAAGGTGTTGACAGAAGTAGCTGAAAATCGTCTACAAGCCATTAAAGAATTTACCGAACTCGGTTCCGGCTTTAAAATTGCGATGCGTGACTTGTCCATTCGTGGGGCAGGTAATTTGTTAGGCGCACAGCAGCACGGCTTTATTGATTCGGTTGGGTTCGATTTGTATTCGCAAATGCTACAGGAAGCGATTGAGGAGAAGCAAACAGGTATTGTAAAGGCAGATATTCAGGAAATGGAAATCTCATTACCCGTCAACGCTTATATTCCGGATACTTATGTCCGTGATGGCTTCCAAAAGATTCAAATGTACAAACGGGTAAAAGCAATTGATAGCGAAGCGGATTATAGCGAGCTGGTGGATGAAATGACAGACCGTTTCGGCGACATGCCATTGGAAGCCGATTTATTGCTCCGTGTTGCGCGCATTAAGGCGTGGGGACGACTTGCAGGAGTAGAATCAATCAAGAAAGTGAATACTCGTATTGAAGTGCGTATTTCCCCGCAAGGAACGGCGACAACAGACGGTGCTAAATTAGTATCTGAATCGATGAAGTTCGGTCGCGCGGTTGGGTTCACAATGGAGAATGGTCAGCTCATTATGAATGTCGATGAACGCCATACAGGACAACAAACAGCATTTGATGTGCTCGAGGAAATGATGAGGCTTCTTCAATCGGCTGTAAAGGAAGCAGTTGTTTCTGATTCCGTCTAAAGGACATGTTGCATATTTTGCCCAAATTTGATGCATACTACATTTGAAACAACGGTAAAGCTCAATTTTGTGGAAAGTGAGGCATCATGGTATGAAGGCAACGGGAATCGTCCGCAGAATCGACGATCTAGGAAGGATAGTCATTCCAAAGGAAATTAGGAGAACGCTCCGAATTCGTGAAGGGGATCCACTTGAAATTTTCACTGATCGAGATGGCGAAGTAATTTTGAAGAAATATTCACCGATATCGGAACTGGGAGAGTTTGCGAAAGAGTACGCGGAAACGCTGTATGAAACGCTTGGCACACCTACCCTCATTAGCGATCGAGATGAAATGATCGCGGTCTCTGGTTTATCGAAGAAGGATTATTTAAACCGCCAGCTATCTCCAGATATTGAGGAAATCCTAGCAGGCCGTAAACTCGTCATCGAAAAACTTGAAAAAGCAGTGGAATGGATACCAGGACACGTCGAACAGGTTAAATCCTATTGTATCGTGCCTATTGTAGCGGGCGGCGATACGATTGGTGCTGTTTACTTGCTATCGAAGGTCCATTTCATTGGTGAACCTGAACAAAAGGCAGCAGAAACAGCTGCACATTTTTTATCAAAACAGATGGAACAGTAAAAACAGCCCACATGGACCGAGAATTTGACGGTTTTTGTGGGTTGTTTTTTTTGAAAGATAGCTCTGCTAGCTGTTTTGCTACATCCTTCGTTTTCTGCTCATGAATGGATTTACCATCGAGGTAAACAATACCTTTTTGGGGTTTAAGCAGACGTGCCCTAATTAATAATATTGTTTATTTCCCAGAACCATTCGCCCCGACCAACGTTGAAGTTTTTCAATAGGGGATATGCAAGTGCAGTTCTTCTACAATGATGCGGATAGGTTGAGACCGCAATTTTCCGCTAACAGGCGGTGAAGCGTGGTCAATGTCCCAGTTGTCGTTAACATTAGAAGTACTTTCTACGGCGAAGTGGGTGTAGTAAGTAGAAATAGGTTGCGTAATAGGAGTAATTGAAAATGATTCAGTCCCCGAAGGTAACACAACCATGTTCCCTTTCCATAAAACCCTGTTAAATTAGATTTTGCCGAGGATAGTTTCATAGTATTGAGACGATTCGTTTCAAGGGTTGGCATAAATGATAAAAGCAGGAACTCATCTAAAAATAGATGAGTTCCTGTTCATAATTTCTTCGTTTTAAGACAAGCTATAAAAAAGAGGAGGGTGACGGAATGGATAATAATTATAGATTAGGTATTTGGCGATATGAATAAACCCTTTATACCGCAGCTTGTCTATTTTGAGCCCAATGCACTGGATTATCCGCTTGGAAAAGAACTAAAAGAAAAGTTCGTTAAAATGGGTATTGAAACGCGCTTTACGACTTCGCATAATCAAATTCGAGATTTGCCGGGTGATACGGACGCTCAGAAATATCGTATCGCCAAATCCACCCTAGTCGTAGGGATTCGAAAAACGCTGAAATTCGATACGTCCAAGCCTTCAGCTGAATATGCAATCCCTCTTGCGACAGGGTGTATGGGGCATTGTCATTATTGTTATTTGCAAACGACGATGGGCAGCAAACCATATATTCGAACTTACGTGAACGTGGAGGAGATTTTCGAAGCGGCTGACCGCTACATCGAAGAACGCGCACCTGAGATTACTCGATTCGAAGCGGCGTGTACATCCGATATTGTAGGAATTGACCATCTGACGCATTCGTTAAAAAAAGCAATTGAGTATATTGGTCAAACAGAACTAGGGAGGCTCCGATTTGTAACGAAATTCCATTTTGTCGACCATTTGCTGGATGCCAAGCATAATGGCAAGACGCGATTCAGATTTAGCGTAAACGCTGAGTATGTCATTAAAAATTTCGAGCCTGGCACGTCTCCTTTAAATAAAAGAATCGAGGCTGCAGGGAAAGTGGCAAGAGCTGGTTATCCACTAGGCTTTATCGTTGCTCCCATTTACCTTCATGAAGGCTGGGAGGAAGGCTACCGCCACATGTTTGAGCGACTTGACGAGGAATTACCGCAAGATGCAAGAGATGATATTACATTTGAATTCATTCAACACCGATTTACGAAACCCGCGAAAAAAGTAATTGAAAAGAACTATCCGAAGACAAAGTTGGAGTTAGATGAAGAAAAAAGACGCTACAAATGGGGCAAGTATGGCATTGGTAAGTATATATACCAAAAGGACGAAGAAGATGAAATAAAATCTTATCTTTATGGCTATATGGAAAAGTACTTTCCAAATGCGAAGTTGGAGTATTTTACTTGAGCAATCAAGAAAAGCGTAACGACCCGGACGAAACTGGGACTTTACGCTTTTTTATGATTGCTCAGATTTACACAGAACTCAACGTCTAGTCTCCACTCAACCAGCCATACCATAAGTAACGGTGGAAATTTTGTCAATAACCGCGACTCATGAGAAAAATTACTGAGCAGGAGAATTAGTCTTTATTTAATGAGTACATTCACTATTAACATGATATCTTCCTATTGGTACCACAGAAGGAGAGCCCGAAATAGGGTCTTTTATCACAGAGCAACGAAGCCCGAAAACGTCTTGAATCAAATCACTTGTAATGACATTTGAAGGTTTACCTTCTGCAACTAGCTTTCCTTGACGAAGCGCAAAAATATGGTCTGCGTAGCGTGCGGCCAAGTTGATATCATGAAGGACCATTACAATCGTTGTTCCGCGTTTTCGGTTAAGGTCAGTCAGCAGGTCAAGAATTTCAACTTGATACGTAATATCCAAAAAAGTCGTCGGTTCATCGAGAAATAAAATATCGGTTTGCTGCGCCAAAGCCATTGCAATCCAGACGCGCTGTCTTTGTCCACCGGATAGCTCGTCAATGTTCCGGTTTGCAAATTCGGTAATGTTCATAATGTACATCGCTTCAGCAACGGCTTCATAATCCTTTTTTGTCCAACCGGAGAACAGGGATTGGTGAGGGTACCTTCCTCGGCCAACCAAATCCGAGACGGATATTCCTTCTGGAACAATGGGGGATTGCGGCAGAAGCCCTAAAACGCGCGCCAATTGTTTCGGCGGAATTTTGCTGAGCGGTTTTCCGTCTAGTGTAATTTCTCCGGATGTCGGTTTGATAAGTCTCGCCAATGTTTTAAGAAGCGTAGACTTTCCGCAGCCGTTTGCGCCAATAATGACGCTGATTTTATTGCTCGGGATTAAAAGGTTTACGCCGTGGACAATGGTTTTATTATCATAGCCCGAAACGACTTGTTCAGCTTGAAAAATATGTGCCGGTTTCATTATAAATCTCCCTTTCGATTCATTCGGGTTAACAAGTAGATCAAGTAGGGAGCTCCTAGAATGCCTGTGATTACACCTACAGGGTATCTAGCAACAAATGCGAATTGCCCAATAAGATCTGATGCTAAGACTAAAACGATGCCGACAAGACCTGATGGAATAATGTTTGAAAACCCCACACCAACTAGTCTTTTTGAGATAGGGCCAGAAAGGAATGCGACAAATGCGATGGGTCCTGTTGTAGCAGTAGCTAACGCAATGATAAGTACAGAACTAATAGTAAGTGCAAGTCTAGTCTTATCCGTATCAATTCCAAGTGAAGTGGCTGCCTGCTCTCCCAGTTCCAACATATCCAATCGTTTCCCCAGTAATATGATGACAGGTGCGAAGATCAGAACTGTCAGGATCAAAGGGTAAAGATTTTCCAATTTAGCTCCATTTAGACTGCCACTTAGCCATCTCATTGCAGTAGGAATATCGTGTTGCTGACCAATAAGCAATAAGTAGGAAATGACGGCGTTAAATATTGCTTGAATGCCAATTCCGATTAATATTAATCTACCTATTGAAAAAGAAGTCCCTTTTGATAATAGAAAAATAACGATCACTGTGGCAAGTCCACCCACAACAGAAGCAATCGAAACAACCATATTGCTTGCATGAAGAATAATGATGCAAAAAACAGCCGCTGCACTTGAACCAGCTGTAATTCCGATGACATTGGGGTTTGCCAAAGGGTTTCGCAACATTGTTTGGAATACTGTACCGGCAATTCCAAAAGCGAATCCGGCAAAAATGCCTGCAATCATTCGTGGAAAACGGATTGTCCCCACTGCAAATGATGCGCCTTTAACTTGTTCGCCTAGAAGAACACGTATGACATCTTGAACGGGATAAATCGTGTTTCCTAGCATAAGCATAGCGCAGCAAAGTGCGGAAGCAGTGATTGCAAGCAAGGAAGTCACGAGTATAAAACGACGACGTCTCTTTGCTCTTCCAACTATAATAAGATTCATTGATTCATTTATCATAATGCACGCATCTTCGTTTTCATAGTTAGTATGATTAAAATAGGCGCCCCAATAAATGCTGTCACTACACCAACTTCAAGTTCACCTGGACTGCCGATAAGCCTACCGCATACATCTGATATCATTAATATTATTGCACCTGAAAGGGCTGCCATCGGTATAATATATCGTAAATCGGGACCAATAACGAGTCGAATCACGTGGGTGGCCAATAAACCGATAAAGCCAATAGGACCTGCTAGTGCTGTTGCCGCACCACATAATAGGACACCACCAAAAGCGGCAATAAGTCTAAGTGTGCCAGTTCGTACACCTAAGCCTGTAGCAACTTCATCGCCTAATGCTAATGCATTCAGAGCTGGAGCAGAGAATAACGCTATTAGTATTCCTACAAGAAGAAAAGGAATAAAAGTAGAGATAGTGCTCCAGTTTCCTGAACCCACACTGCCTACCTGCCAAAATCGAAATTGATCCATAACGTTTGAACGAGGAATCATAATTGCAATTACGAGGGATGATAATGCTGCACTTGTCGCAGCACCCGCTAAAACGAGTTTAAGGGGCGTGGCACCGCCACTCCCCATAGAACCAATTCCGAATACAAAAATCGCAGTTATGATTGCTCCCGCTAATGCAAACCAAATATATTGACTAGCGGTACTGATATTTAAAAAGGAAATTCCACAAACAACAAAGAGAGAAGCCCCTGTGTTTACTCCTAATATGCTTGGATCTGCAATAGGATTACGCGTGACCGATTGCATAAGAGCTCCTGAAACTCCTAATGCGGCACCACACATTAAACAAAATACAGTTCTAGCAATTCTTTGGCGCACAACATTTGCTCCATGGGACTGTACATCAGGCTGGAATAAACCAGCCATTAGTTCATCCCATCCAACAATACGAGAGCCAAAAGCAAGAGAAGCCAATACACATACACCGAGTAAAATAATGCAGAGTACAAGGACCCTTATAAAGTTTTTCGGAATAAGTAACTGCTTTTTTTCTGAAACGGATGTATTCATCATTTATTTTACCTTGTTAGCAGCTTCTGAAAGTAAATGTAAGTATTCATCAATTGAATATTCAATTGAAAGCGGGTTTGGATTTCCAGCTGCTGCAAGTGGCGTGTTATCTCCAATAATTACAACAGAACCTCTTTGAACTGCTGGGATTTTTCCGAGAATTGGATCAGCTTGCAGTGCTTTTAATGTATTGTCATCTCCGTATGATACGAAAAGATCAACATCGTTCAGTATATCTGCATTTTCAGCACTTAATTCTAAATAGAAACTATTTGGATCAGTAACTTGACTCGTAATACTTTCAGGGTACTCCATTCCTAACTCAGTCAGGAACTCACCACGAGGATCTGTTGGTGTGTAAATATAAAATTTAGATAGATCTGTAGCCGAAATGCTAACAAATGCGGCTTTTTTGCCTTTAATAACAGGGAATGAATTTGCTTTGTCCTGAATTAATTTCTCTGTATCAGCAATCAGTTGTTTACCTTCCTCTTCCATTCCCATACCGATTGAATTGAATGTAACTTGTTCACGCCATGAAGCTACCCAAGGGCTCGTTTGATAGGCAACAACTGGAGCGATTTCACTTAATGTGTCGTATTCTTCTTGTGTAATACCTGAGTATGCTGCAAGAATTACATCTGGGTTTGCATCTGAAATTGCCTCGAAGTCAAGTCCGTCTGTATCTTGGAAAATGGTGGGGCTATCCACACCGAGTTCCTTGAGCTTATCTGCTGTCCAAGGTAATAGTCCGCTGTCATCCTGAACGCCGTAATTCGCCGCCGAAAATCCTACAGGTACAACTCCAAGAGCGAGAGCAACGTCATGATTTGCCCATGAAATCGTAACAATGCGTTCAGGTTTCTCTTCAATTACAGTTTCGCCAAAAGCATGCTCGATTACTAGTGGGTATTCGGAAGTTGGTTCCTCCTTTTTTGTATCTACTTTGCCAGTAGAAGTGGAAGTAGGTTTATCAGCTGAACAGCCAAATAGCAGTATCATAGCTGAAATAAATAAAATACTTAATGAAATTTTTCGTTTTGCTTTCATCGATTAAGCTCCCCTTTAATTGATAATGATTATCAGTATCAATGATATATACATCTTTCCTGCTTGTCAATGAAAAGTTTGTGTTGATAGTGTGTTTGGTCAAACGGCCATAGCAGGAGTAAGGTACGTATTTCAAAAAAGGAGACACCTCCTGTTTGTGTTTATAAATATATATAATATAATTTACTCTCAAATGTATAATAAAAACACCCTACGTAAACCAGTTTTTTGCCGGTTTACGTAGGGTGTTTATCATCATAAAATTAACCCGTCCTTCATCGTAATCACATGATCCGCATAAACTAACATTTCCTCATCATGTGTCACCATTAACGTCGTGATATTCAACGTTTTTGTCAGTTCTCGAATCAATACCATCACGTCTTTCGATCTTTTCGAATCCAGGCTCGCTGTTGGCTCATCCGCAAACAACATCTTTGGTTTATGAATAATCGCGCGAGCAATAGCAACCCGCTGTTTTTCTCCGCCAGATAATGAAGCAGGGTAGGCATCTTTTCGGTGATGCATGTCGACTAGTTTTAGCGTTTTTGCAACTTCTTCTTTTTGTACACGTTTGCTCATAGTTGTTTCTGACACATCAAGCATCAGTAGTAGCTGCTCCTCCACTGTTAAAAAAGGGACGAGGTGGGAGGATTGAAAGACAAAGCCGAACTCGCTAGCTCTAATTTTTCGAATATCCTCTTGGCTCATGTCGGCCATATTTTTCCCCTCGAAAAGGATTTCCCCGCCAGATGCGCGTTGCAACCCTGCGGCAATGGTCAAAATGGTACTTTTACCAGATCCTGAAGCGCCGACTAATGCGGTGATTTCGCCTTCTTTAAGGGAAAGGTTAATGCCTTTCAACACTTGTTCTTCGACTTCGCCGTTCGTGAATGTTTTCGTTACTTCATCAATCGTGAAAATCGTCATATTATACCTCTCCTTGTTGGATAGCTTGTAGTGGTTCTACTTTTTTTATTTGCAGGCCGGAAAGTGTTGCGCCTACGAATCCGATGACTAGGAATAGTACGGACAATTGAATTGTTGTGGCAAGTGTTAAGCTAAAAGGCATTCCTTCAGGTGCAATCATTGCAAAGCCTTGGCTTAATGCAACGGATAGTCCGAGTGCAATGACGGTGATGACAATCATTTGGTACCACATCATGCCGAATAAGCGGCTTGTTTTTACGCCAAGTGCTTTCAAGATGCCGTACAAGCCAATCTTCTGGACGTTCATCATATAGAAGAATATCGCGAACAACATGCCGCTAATAGCAACTAAGAACCAAATAATCATATTGAGTGACATTTGTTCTGCACTGTAACTTGGAATGGTATTGAGAAACTCTTTATTTGAAAAGGCTTGTAAGGACGCGATGTCCTGTGCTGTGTCTTGCCCTGGGACGAACACTAATTGCATCTCAAGGACACGGTAAATTTCTTGGTAATTTATCATGCTAATGAAAGCCACAGGCGCATGGCTGTATTTCTGTTGATCGACAAAGCCTTTTACTTTGAATTCACCGCTAAACTGATTGTTCGTTAAGATATCCCCGACTTTGATACCGTCCTTTTCTAATGAACGATCAAGGACGATTTCTCCTGGAGCGACTGTTGGAAACAACTTTGAATCAGTTGATGTGACAAAAGCTACACTATACTGTTTGTCGTCCGTATCGTTGACAAAGCCCATTTGAATCGACATGGTTGTGGCATCCTTGTGCTCCTTCAATAGAGTAGCTTGTACGTCATCATCAATTCTCGATAGACTGTACTTTTCATTGGCATCAGCATTCATATAAAACTGGCCATTAGGCAAATCCTTTATTAACGCTGCATTATCCTGAGATAGTCCGTTGGATAATCCTGATATGATAAATGTTAAAAAGCTCACTAGGAAAATGATAGAGCCTAAAATCGTGAATTTTACTTTGTTCTTGCTAATTTCTTTCCATGCAATATTCATCTTTACACGCCTCCGTTTGTTGTTGATAACTAGAGTATAGGAGAGTTAGATGAACGGAGAGTGAACACAATATTACAGTTGCAGGCACGACAAAAAAACCGATTGTTAACATCCAATCAGTTCCTTTGTTTTAACATTCATTTATGCAGGGCGAAGCCCCTGATACTTATTTAGTAGCTGATCAAGTTCTTGACTGCAGGCAACAACAATTGGATGAGTAAAGCCAAAAAGACTAGCCTTGGCATACATATCTTGCTGTTTCAGTTTGATTTGTTTTGAAAGAATGCGTTTTCTAGGAACTTTTTGGACCATAATTACCCCTCCGTCTGCATTTAATTTAAATGATTATATTATGACATACCCCAAATCACTCCAAACTAAACGTACTTAAGTAAATAAAATGAAAAAAGAGTTAGGATTAGGCTACTCGCTATGTCAAGTATCCAAACCGTTCGCCAACAACACATCCTCCTGCGTACGTGAGCCAATGCCGAGAGTACTATATATTATCAAGTGGTGTTAATAAGATGGCGATAAAGAATTCGTTTTATAGAGCTTCATTCAGAAACTCTGCTAATGGTATACTTGCTTCATTAAACGTAAGCGAAAGTAGGTCGGGCATGTCTTCTGTGGATTGGAAAATGCAAACGTTCATGAAAGGTGCGTCGATCCTGACGATATCGGCAATTATTGTGAAATTGCTTGGTGCAGTGTATCGAATACCGTTTCAAAATCTTGTGGGCGATAAAGGGTTTTATATTTACCAACAGGTGTATCCGTTCATCGGCATTTTTATTGTTTGGACGTCGTATGGTTTCGCAGTAGCGGTGTCGAAGCTGCTGGCGGGCAGCGCGAGTCGTGGTGAGGCGAAGGCGATGATGCGGGTGGCGTTTAGCTATTTGCTTGTGTTATCGTTAACGTTTTTTGTAGTGTTGACAGTCTTTGCACCGTTTTTTGCACGTGCAATGGGAGATCCAGAACTGGTGACATTATTGCGCGCGGGTGCTTATATCGTGTTAGTCATGCCAGCGCTTGCGGTGTTGAAAGGTTCGTTTCAATCGGAGGGCCGGATGGTACCCGTTGCAGTGTCGGGCGTCGGTGAGCAGGCGTTTCGTGTAGCGGTTATTTTGGTTGGGACATGGATTGCTATGCGTACGGGTGCTTCGCTGTACGTAGCTGGCGAGGTAGCGATGTGGGGGGCGGTTGTTGGAGAAACTATGGGTGTTGTTATTTTGGCACTCTATTTCCGCAATACGTTTAAAGGGCCTCTGGAAAAGGTGGATACATGGGGCGTTGTCAAAGAATTGACGGTGGTCAGTTTAAGTGTCAGCGCCAGTTCGCTCATTCTTCTATTGTTTCAGCTTGTCGATTCATTTACCGTTTATAATATTTTGCTGACAAATGGTTTTACACAGGACGTAGCGATGGAGATGAAGGGCGTCTATGACCGCGGACAGCCGCTCGTGCAAATGGGGATTCTCATTGCCTCAACGCTGGCACTGGCAATCGTGCCGCTCATTGCCCATCATTCAACGAAAAAGGGTGGGAGTGGCGCATTACCATTCATACGACTGACGTTCCGGACGGCATTTTTGTTCGGCTGGGCAGCTGCAGCAGGGCTGGCACTTGTGTTACCGTATGTTAATGAAATGTTATTTGAAACACGCGATGGATCTATTGCACTCATTATTTTCTCGATACAAATTTTCTGGCTGTCACTGATTTTACCGCTAACCGCTATTTTGCAAGGAGCCGGAAAAGTAAAGGTTCCGACGCTGTTGTTGATGGGGGGGCTTATTGTAAAAGCGATTGCCAATCAACTGCTGGTCCCTGTGTGGGACGTTACGGGTGCGGCTGTTGCTGGCAATATCGGTTTTGCGGTCATTACGCTAGGACTTATTGTGTATTTTAAAAAAATCTATCCCATCCAGCTTGCACCACGTAGGTTCTACGTTTGGGTAATGGTGGCAACTGCACTTATGGTTGCAGCAATTTTACCATGGATGGCCGTGGCTGACGGTTTTTTATTTGACGGATTATCAAGTCGGATTGGGGCAACGCTTAATGCGCTAACGGCGGTCGTGTTAGGCGCGGGTGTTTTCCTCATTGTCGTCATGAAATCGCGTATAATGGCAGAGAAGGAATGGTATCTCTTGCCGTTCGGCAAACGTTTAGCTACATTGCAATTAAGACTGAATCTAAGAAAAAGGTGAACGATATGCATCCATTAACAATTATCGGTCTCGGCGCAGGTGACCTTGACCAATTAGCACTCGGGACATATAGGAAGTTGAAAGCAGCAAAATTTATCGTTGCGCGAACAGACCAACACCCAGCAATTGTCGAATTAAGAGCTGAGGGAGTGGAACTGACAAGCTTCGATGCGGTTTATGAAAAACATGATTCGTTTGAGTTAGTTTACGAAGAAATCGTTGCGCAGCTAATGATGATGTGTGCGGACCAACCGGTTACGTATGTTGTTCCGGGGCATCCGTTGGTGGCAGAACGGACAGTGCAATTATTAGTTGAAAAAGAGCGAGAAGGCATTGTTGAACTGAATATTGCCGGGGGGAATAGTTTTCTGGATCCGATTTTTGCGGCGCTCCGCATTGATCCGATTGAAGGATTTCAATTGCTCGACGGCACAGATATGAAACGTGATGATGTCCAGATGACGCAGCATGTTTTGATTGGACAAGTGTATGATGCGTTTGTGGCGTCTGAAGTGAAGTTATCACTGATGGAGAAATATGCATACGACCATCCCGTTACGATTGTGACGGCGGCAGGTTCAACGGGTGAAAAACTAAGTACAGTTCCGCTATTCGAGCTGGATCATGTGACAACAATCGATAACTTGACGACGGTTTACGTTCCACCTGTGCTTAAACGGGAGGGGCGATTGAAGGATTGGTCGACTTTCCGTGAAATCATTGCTGCGCTACGTGCGCCTGACGGTTGTCCATGGGATCGTGAACAGACCCATGTATCTTTGAAACGTTATTTGATAGAGGAAGCGCATGAACTGCTTGAAGCGATTGACCAACAGGATGATGACGCGGTCATTGAAGAACTTGGTGATGTTTTGCTACAAGTATTCCTGCACGCGCAAATTGGTGAGGATGATGGTTATTTTGCGATGGAGGATATTCTTGAGTCTGTCGGAGCGAAAATGATTCGCCGTCATCCGCATGTTTTCGGGGATAAAAGCGTAGAGAATTCCGAAGAAGTGTTGTCGAATTGGCAGGATATTAAAAAAAGTGAGAAGCCACATGTGGAATCGTTGTTGGATGGGCAAGACAGGCATTCATCTGCACTGTTAACGTCCTTTAATTTTCAAAAAGAGGCGGCGAAAGTTGGCTTTGATTGGCCGACGATTGACGGTGCTTTTGATAAGTTCGCAGAGGAATGGCAGGAATTCCAGGCAGAAGTGAAGAATGGTACAAAAGAAAGCCAAACCGACGAACTCGGTGATGTGCTATTCACTATCGTCAATATCTCCCGGTTTCTCAAGCTGTCTCCGGAAGAAGCGATGGTCCACGCCAACCACAAGTTCCGTACACGGTTTTTATTTGTCGAAACAAGTGTCAAAGAAGGTCGGGGGGAATTCGCCGACTACACACTCGATGAACTCGAAGCATTTTGGCAATTAGCGAAAGGTAGGGAACAACAATGAGACTCGATAAATTTTTAAAAGTATCCCGTCTAATCAAACGACGGACATTGGCAAAGCAAGTAGCTGACCAAGGCCGCATTACGATCAATGGAAAAGTGGCGAAAGCGTCATCTGTCATCAAAGAAAGTGATGAATTGGCCATCCGTTTCGGTCAAAAGATTGTCACGGTGAAGATTAACTTATTGAAAGAATCAACGAAAAAAGAAGACGCAGCTTCGATGTACACGATTTTGAAAGAAGAGAAGCTGGAAAAAGTGGAACTAGAATTTGTCGATGATGAAAATTGATCTTCTTAACTAGGTGCTATGTGTATAGCTGCTTTGGGATTGCATTGGATTGAACGATTTCTATACCAGTAACGAGATGTTTTGATTTGTAGGGATGCGGCCAAGTCGCATCCCTACAAATTTAATTAATGGAGCAAGATATTTTAAAACGGCAAGTGGTGTAATTTAGGTATATAAACTGCGATAAAGGTTTGAAATAACATTTTGGAGGTATAAATGACTGTTATAAAACCTATTATTGAAGAATCTACCCTGGTTACAATATTGTCTGATATCTATTGTTTAACTGAACCAATAAGTTGTAAATTTTTGCGAAGAAGTTTTAATGATCACTATTCAATAAAGTCAGGAACTAAACAATTTATATTAAGGGTGTATATTAATAACAAAAACTATATTCGTAGTATCAACGACTTCCGTTTTGAATTAGATTTTCTTGAATATCTATTTATTAATAAATTACCAGTCATACCACCAATTAAAAGTATAAATAACCAAAACCTGTGTAAGTTTAATTTGAACCAAGAGACTGTATATATTGCATTGTTTTCATTCGCAAAGGGTACTGCTATAGATATAAATCTGAACAAGGATCAAGCTACAAATTTTGGTGAAATAATTGCTAAACTCCATTTATCCTCTAAAAATTTTAAAAGTAAGTATTCACGTTATTGTCTAGATGTTCAAAGTCTTATAGAAGAACCATTACAACTCATCGGAAAATATGCTTATTCGTTTGGTTTAGGAAACCTCTCCTTTTTTGACAATCATTCAAAAAAACTCATAGACCGTATTAATGATCTACCTATTAACAATGAAACTTTTGGAATTGTTCATGGGGACCCAAATCCATCAAATTACCATTTTAGTAATGAAAATGGTTTTTCTCTCTTTGATTTTGACCACTGTGCTTATGGATATAGAATCCACGATTTAGCAGTCATAAGGTTATGCTTCCCCGAAAAGGTTTACGATGCCATTTTGGGTGGGTACGAACTAATTAGACCGCTACAGGATATTGAAAGAGATTGTCTAGAGGTTTATACGGATTTTCTTTTAATTAGAAAGTTCGGAGACATTCTTAATATGTTAGAGTTGACAGATAATGATGAAAGTAAAAAACAACTTGTTACTCAAAACGCATTATGCTTATTAAAAAATATGATTGAGACATGACAATAAATCTGTACTTGGAACTTGTTGAATTCTCATGAATCTAATCTAAATTACAGGTGGTTTAGTTGAATAAGTTGTAAATTCAACATTTTAAAGTAAGAGCATTTCTTTTTGATGAGAAATGCTTTTTATTTTTGTCGAAATTAAAAGGATATAATAATAAGATGAAAAAACGATATTAATTTATTGAATAACAATAAATTATGTGTTAAAGTCATTTTATCATTAAATTAGTGAGGTGCTTTAAATGGATGTAAAACAAGGTTCAACCACCTTCTTAAAGGTAATTATTTTCCTGATTGGAATTGCGATGCTTGCTTTATGTATCTTTTGGTTGCCTGAGATAGCCATTAAAGATGCAAAGGTACATCCAGATACGGCTTACTTCCTAATCCCCTTTGTAGTATGTGCATATGGATTCTGTATTACGTTTTCTGTTGCGTTGTATCAAGCATTTAAACTACTAACCTATATCGAAAAAAGCAATGCTTTCTCTGAATTATCCCTCCAATCTTTGGAAGTTATAAAAAAATGTGCTTTTACAATCATTTTCCTCATTCTGTTAGGAATAGTAAGCTTAATGGTACTTGCTAAAGTCACTGGAGATGATGCAGCAGGTCCTATATCATTAAGTCTAATGGGTATTTTAGTGACAAGTACCGTTGCAGCTTTTGTAAGTGTTATTCAAAGACCAATTAAAAATTTCCTAGAAAAAATGTGAGGTGTTTATTTTGAAAGAAGTCACAACATTGTTTTTAAAAATAGCTGTTTTTATTTTAGGACTACCGGTTCTTGCTTTATGTATATTTTTAGTGCCCCATATGGCGAATTTCGCAGCAAAATTGTATCCCAATATTGTCCTAATGAAATATCTCGTTTTCATCGTGATGTATGGAGCGGCTGTGCCTTTTTACTTTGCTCTCTATCGGGCTTTCAATCTTTTGCGGTACATTGACGAGAATGCGGCGTTATCTCAATTATCCGTAAAGTCGTTAAAGGACATAAAGTGCTGTGCGATTACAATCAGTGGTTTGTATGTATTAGGTTTGCCACTCTTTCATTTTATAGCGAAAGAAGTTGACCCCCCTATTGGATTAATGGGACTCATCATCATTTTTGCTTCGTTGGTTATCGCTTTTTTTGCTGCTATCCTCCAACAGCTTCTACAAGAAGTGATTAACATAAAATCAGAAAATGATTTGACGGTCTGAGGTGAATAACATGGCGATTATAATCAATATTGATATGATGTTAGCTAAAAGAAAAATGAGTGTATCCGCCTTTTCAAAGGGCGGTTTTCTTTTGGGCAAAAAACAACATTAAGATTTAATATAGCCTATTATAAAAAATGAGAATGACTTGGGAGCCGCTTATGTTCAAAAGGATTTGTTTGGATGGAAGGCAGATATACTTACTTGGAGCCGTTGGATAGCGAAAGAATTTATCATAGTGATTATCTGAATGGGATTCAAGGGCAGGATGAGAACTTGTTCTATGGTTTGATTAAGCATGGTGATGGCCGAATTGCTCAAGTTGGCGAAAGCGAACCGAAAATGATCCAATGAGAAAGGATTTTTCAATCCTTTCTAACCGGTATTGTAAGCAAGTAAATGGTTCATCAACAGATATGGAATCCCTTGATACCAACTTAACTAACATGACAGGATAATTCTCCTGTCATGTTTTTTTATGTCCCGGCATAAGATGGCTGTGAACATACAAGCAAAGGGGGAGGCACAATATGCAATTCCAGACGGACAGTCCTACGTACACAATCCCATCAGGTGACCATGTCGTAACAATGCGCAACAGAAAAAGGATGGATCTTACATCGGTAAAATCCATTGATCGCTTCGATCAGGAAGAATTTTTGATTCGGACATCACAAGGATTACTACAAATCCGCGGAGAGGAGCTTCGTATCGTCCATCTCGACGTCGATAAAGGACTTCTCACATTGGAAGGAACGGTTGCCACCATCCAATACGATGAAGAAGAAGCAGGTTCCAAGAACTTCCTCCATAAATTGTTTGGATGAGTCTATCCGTTCAGTTTCTTAGTCTACTTGCAATGATTGGGACAGGCGTTGTTGCCGGGGCATTCATGGATATGATTGGGACGGCAACTGCGCAGGCCGGAAAAAAAACATTTATCAGAAGGCATGCAGCCTGGTTTGAAGTCATTGGATGGATTGTCGTTGGATGTTGGACTTTTTATATCCTTTTTCTAGTTCGGGATGGGGCGTGGCGGATGTATGACCCAGTTGCCCAGATTAGTGGACTGCTGCTGTATGCTAGTTTTTTCTATAAGCCATTCCGTTTACTTGGGAGAATAGTCTTGCTGGTCGTAATCAAGCCGTTATGGTTCATTGTCCGGCTCGTCATCACGATTATTCGGCAAATCCTTCGCATCATTGTCAAGTTCGTTGTATTCCTATTCATGCCATTCGTTAAATTATATCGTATCATTTCGAGAAGGCTTACTAACTTAATTCAGCCGAAATCTTCCGCTTCTAAAAGTGGTAAGAAGAATACAAAAAAGGTTCGTAATTCAGGTGGAGGCTCAAACCCCAGCTGAATCGTGAAAATTCGGCGCAAGCCGCAGCCTTTTTTAGGGGAATTTATCGAGCAAGCTCGATAAATATCCGGGCCAAATACGCCTTGGCGTGTTTGATTAAGCAGGAGAATTGATATATAATTTATAGACAAACAATGGGTGATGTGAAGAGAGGAAGTGCAGGACTTGGAACAAAAGCAGCAGAGAAAGTCGCCGGCAACGGTTGCAACGATTCAAACTGAATATGTCCGTTCCCTGCAAAAGAAAGAAAGTCGCAAAAATGCACGGAAAGTGAAGTTGTATCGGAGACTGACTGTGTTTGCAGTTATTGCGGTAATTACTTTCGGTGGTTTAACGCAGATGTTGGTCAAACAGAAGCAAGTTTTGGCAGCAAAGGAAAAACAGCAAGTAGAGATGCTTTCTCAGCTTGAAGTTGTGCAAGAAGAGCAAGAAATGTTGAAAAGACAACTTGTCAAATTGAATGATGATGACTATATCGCAAAGCTTGCGCGGAAAGAATACTTTTTGTCTGAAAACGGCGAAATTATTTTCTCAGTTCCGGAAAATAAAAAGAAAAACGATAAAAAAGACGACGGAAAAGAGTAGTCTTATTGACACTCTTTTTTTGTTGGCTATAATAAGAGTAGGGATCTTGCATTTTGCGGGATCATTAATACGGTTGCAAGGCTTCTAAAAGGGGCCCGCTTAATTTCTAAGGAGGAGCATTTTTTTTATGTCAATTGAAGTAGGCAGCAAGTTAGAGGGTAAAATAACAGGGATCACAAACTTCGGAGCATTTGTTGAGCTACCGAGCGGTGCGACAGGTCTTGTCCATATTAGTGAAGTGGCAGACAACTATGTCAAAGACATTAACGAGCATTTAAAAGTAGGCGACATGGTTGAAGTGAAAGTGATGAATGTAGGAACAGACGGTAAGATTGGGTTATCGATTCGTAAAGCGAAGCCTGAGTCTGAGCAACGTCCAGAACGTCCTCAACGTCCGCAGCGTCCTCGTCAAGGTGGTCGTCCTAGTCCGGTTGATCGTCCGGAGAATTTTGAAACGAAGATGGCGAAGTTTATGAAAGATAGCGAAGAGCGTCTCTCAACTTTGAAAAGAGCAACAGAATCGAAACGCGGTGGCCGCGGCGCAAGAAGAGGATAACTTGCTAGCTGCTTCAATTCAAGAGAAAAGTGTGCGATAGATATAAAAGAAGCGACAGATAATGAGTTTTCTCATTGCCTGTCGCTTCTTTGTTTTAAGGTGTAAAGTTTTGAAAGCTAGTGTCTTGCTCCGACTCCCAGACTCTTGGGTCTAAACGGTCGTTGAGTTCACAAGAAGTAGGTCATGAAGCCGTTTCTAGACGTCGCGAACTAAGGCTTCGTTCCTTCGTTAATGGCGGCAGAGGGGATCGAACCCCCGACCTTACGGGTATGAACCGTACGCTCTAGCCAGCTGAGCTACGCCGCCGTGGTAATTAATTGTTGCGGTTGTTGAGAACAACAATACCCATATTACATGCGAACTTTCCTGGTGTCAACCCATCGTAGGAAAAAAGAAAAATAGACCGTAATGAGTCGAAACATTTTGTTTTCTTGTCGTCATGAACAGACAATTTCCTGCCAATTCACTATGTATACTGGGAGCATAGTAGGCATAGGGGGAATGGGATATGAAACTGATGGACAATGTGACGCATCCGGTGGGTCAGCCGATTCGTATGTATGTTGGGATGCTTGGTAAGCAAAAGATACACATACTCGTTGCAACCTTATTTTTGTTTGGCTCCTTTTTCTTGTCGCAGGCCGTGTTATTCGGCACGGCTGTACCGTTTTTCTTGCCAGTGTGGGCACTAGCGCGTGCACGCTTTAAAAAATATCTCATGTGGGTGTTTGTCGGAGGGATGTTAGGTAGTGCGTTTCTTGGAATTGGACAAGCGGTTATTCATCTTTTACTAATTGCTTTATTCAATGCGGTTGTTAGATTTCCATTCATCCGAAAATCGATACCATTGACAGTGGCTGGTTGCATCATCGTTGTACAGGTGTTGTGGCAGTTTGTTATGTATGCGGGGCAGCCACCTTTGAATGTCCAATTATCTATCGGCTTTGAAGCGGTGCTTGCGCTAATCATGACATTTTTTCTATTCATTGCTTTTCCACCTGTAGATCGGATCTTTTTTGGTAAATGGACACCAGAACGACTGGGGGCAGCTTGTCTCGTCGGGGCGATGGCAACGACGGGGATGAGTGGTATCATGCTTGGTCATGTTTCGGTCGCTGGAACGCTTATTCATATCACCATTTTGCTCGCGGCACTCGTCGGGGGATTGCCATTTTCGACGATAATCGCAATGATTATTGCTGCGATTATAGGGGTAGCGGAGTTGTCATTCACGGGTATGATGGCTGTATATGGCATGACGGGCTTTTTTGCAGGTGTACTTAGTCGCTTTGGAAAAGTGGGGATCGTCGTGGGGGCGTCTTCTGTGTCATTATTCTTCCTTCTTTATGATTTAACATTGCCATTGGATAGCTCATACTTTGTGACAATGGGCGTTGCGACTGTACTATTTTTATTGATTCCAGCTAAAAAACTAGAGCCAATTCGAAGCGTCTTTTATCCAGAAAATCAGGAGTCTTCGGAAAAACGTCAAAAGTGGTTAGCGGAGCGTCTTGATGAGCAACTGGCTGATTTCCAACAGTTTTCCGAATTCATGTCGACACTTGTTGGTGGACGACCCTCTAGCGGAGATAAGGAGGAACCAATCCCACAAGTGATTCCGAAGGCTTGTGCATCTTGTTTTCGCCATGCAAAATGTTGGGAATCGGCGGATGATGATATGGCTAGGCTGTTATATGAATGGGAATCGACATACTCCATGACAAAAAAAGCCTCGCGTCACCGCGTTGAAGAAAAGATTAAGTACAAATGTATTCGGTTTAATGGACTGGTAGCAGAACTCGAGGAACAAGCGACGGCTCGCTTGTTGACGGGACAACTTCAACATGGCCGGAAAATGCTTGCGCTTCAATTACGAGATATGAGTACACATTTGGATAAGATTATGAATGAAGTGAAAGAGGATTTGTCTATTTATAAGCCTGTTGAGGAGGAGCTTGCCAGACGATTGCAAGAGAAAGGTATTGAGTATTTTCAAATTGATATTTTATCAGGAGAACGGGGGGCGCGTCGAATTGTTTGTTGTATTCCCGAGAAAAGGTCTGATTTTGAAACGGATACAACGGTGGCGGAACGACTCATTCTACCGGTTTTGGAAGAAATGTATGAGGAGCCGTTTCAAGTCGCCAAATCGATTGTGCAACAACAGCCTTTCCCGCATATTCAACTAACATTCGGTTCGGCTGTTCGTTTTTCGCTTGATTATGGCATTGTGGCAACGGCGGGTAGTGAGTCGTTCCAAGCGGGAGATGCCTATGAGGTGTTTCCCATTCATGATGGACTAACGGCGGTGTTGTTGTCGGATGGAATGGGACAGGACTTGAATGCCTATCGCGAGAGCCGTAAGGTCATTCGACTGATGCGGGAATGCTTGGATCGTAAAATGGATCCGGAAACGGCTATGCATACGCTTCACTACATGATGTCGTTAAATGGGCTTGATGATATGTATGCCACGCTCGATTTGGCTTTGATTGATTTGCAGGATGGTCGGCTGTGGTCTTGGAAAGCAGGTTCGATGAGTACGTATATTAAACGAGGAGAGGACTTTTTAAGACTGGATAGTGAGTCTGTTCCTGTTGGATTTCTTCCTTCCTTTTCCGTGGAGGCTAAAAATGAGGAATTGAAGGCGGGAGATATTATTTTGATGATGACGGACGGTATGTTTAATGGGGATATTGCGCTTGAGAAACAGGAAAGGATTTTATATGGCACGCTTGATAAATATGGAGAGTCTGACTGTGATAAAATTGCAGATCGTATTGTCAGTGAAATGGAACGCAAGTTTGGCGCGGTAGCGGATGATCGAACGGTGTTGGTTATGAAGATTGATCATGTTCTTCCGGAATGGTCTAGCTTTACACCTTACTCGCGAATTATTTCCTGAAAAAGTGTCAGCCCTCACTGCGCATCACTTGAAGTGAGGGCATTCTATTTAGTAAAGTTTAAGGTAGGTTCTATACGAGGAGATTATGTGTAATGGATACATTTAGACAGGCGATTTTTCGATTTATCAAAGAGTGGTCACTGATAGCGCCAGGGGATCGTGTTCTTGTCGCCTGTTCCGGCGGCGTCGATTCGGTGGCGCTGTTACATTTCATGGCTTCCAATCAAGTCGGAATGGGAATTGAAGTTGCCGCTATTCACGTCGATCACATGCTACGGGGAGAAGAATCAGTAGCAGATGGGGCTTTTGTGGAAAGGTTATGTGCAACATATGGGATTCCTTTTTTCGGTGGCAGTGTCCCGGTTCCTGAATTGATGGAGCAAGATGGTGGCAATGTGCAAGCGGTGTGTCGTGCTGGAAGATATGCCTTGTTTGCGGAAATCATGCAACAACAAGGATACGGTGTCCTTGTCACCGCGCATCATGCAGAAGACCAGCTAGAAACTGTATTGATGCAAGTTGCCAAAGGTAGTCAGCCATCCGGCATACCAGTGAAGCGCGAGGTCGATGGTGGTGTTGTTATTCGCCCACTTCTCCCTGTCATGAAAGCTGATCTTTACTCGTACGCCCGGGAGTATGCTCTACAATACCGCGAAGACCCGAGTAATGAAAGTGATGCTTATATGCGCAATCGTTATCGTCATCATATTGCCCCGTTTATGCTAAAGGAAAACCCTGCCGCCGCTAAAAATGTAGTGAAAATGGCTGGTTGGCTTCAGCAAGATGAAGATCTATTCGAAACGTTGGCCGTGGAACAGTTTGAAAGAATCGTCGAATTCACGGAAGAAGGACTCCCTACTATTGACACTCGTGTTTTTTCTGATATGCACCCGGCTTTACAAAGGCGGGTGATTACACTACTATTGAAGTATCTTTACGATGGGGAGAGTATACCCGTAGAATACAATTCCACGCTTATTAGCCAGCTATTACACCACATTACATCGCAGAATGGAAATGTGTCCATCGACCTTCCACGCGGTTACCGATTTATGCGGGCGTATAGCAAGTTAACGTTTGTTCGAGATACACAACTTGAAGAAATGGCAATACGGAAAATGTTCCCGAAAGGTAGCTGGACTCGTTGGGGAAATGATGTAGAACTTTACTGGACTGAAGTGGATGATTCTATTGCAGGATTACTCATTGGTGTAGATGACATAATGTATTTTGATCTGCCTGATAGCGATTTTCCTTTATATATTAAACGAAGGGAAGATGGAGATCGGATTTTGTTACCGGGAATGGACCATCCAAAACGTTTGTCGAGATTATTTATCGATGACAAGGTGGACTTGGCTGTACGTGATCAATTACCGCTAATTGTCACCGCGCTAGGAGAGGTTTGTGCAGTTCCGGGATTGCGTTATGGCGCGGCGTTTTCACGCCGCAAGACAAAGCAGAGTCATTACATAGTTCTCACGAGAAAGTGTTAATCGACTTGGATACTTGGAAGAAAGAGGAGGAATTTCGATGTTAGAGAAAGATATCGAAGAAGTGCTAATTACAGAACAACAGATTGAAGAGAAAATCCATGAGCTTGGTGCAGTATTGACTGAGGAATATCAAGACAAGTTTCCACTTGCGATTGGTGTACTAAAAGGGGCTCTTCCTTTCATGAGCGATCTTATCAAGCGAGTTGACGCGTATATCGAACTAGATTTTATGGATGTGTCGAGTTACGGTAATGCAACGGTTTCATCAGGTGAAGTGAAAATCATCAAAGACTTGAATACAAGTGTCGAAGGACGCGATGTGCTCATCATTGAGGATATCATCGACAGTGGGAAAACATTAAGTTATCTCGTCGAACTCATGAAATATAGAAAAGCAAATTCCATTAAAATCGTCACACTACTTGATAAGCCGACAGGCCGAAAAGTAGATTTGAAAGCGGACTATGTTGGTTTTGTTGTACCAGACGCGTTCGTCGTAGGGTACGGACTTGATTACGCTGAAAAGTATAGGAATTTACCTTATATTGGTGTGTTGAAAAAGGAAATCTATTCTTTCTAAGCTTCCCGTGAAACTATCTTCCAAATAAGGCATTTTCTTTGTAGGTTGAATCAGACCTATGATAAGATTTACACTAGTTTTCTGTTTGAATGAAATGAGGAGGCTTGGGATGAATCGAATACTTCGATACTTTCTATTATACGGACTAATTTTCCTAGCAATTATGGGGATATTCAGTTCACTAAACAAAACAAATCCGAATACGCATGAGGTTCGGTACGATGAATTGGTTACTTCGTTAGAAAAAGGGCAAGTAAAGTGGTTAACTATACAGCCGCTTCAAAATGTTCTTCAAGTTAAAGGTGAATTGGAAGGCTATGAAAAAGGCGAGTCATTTATTACGAGTGTCTTGAGCGGCGAGGATATTAAAAGTGAGCTCAAAACGCTAGCAACAGAGACAAAGACTGAAATTACAGTTCTGCCTGCGCCAACAACGAGCGCGTGGGTATCCTTCTTTACAGGTCTTGTACCGTTCATCATTATCTTCATCTTGTTCTTCTTCTTGTTGAACCAAGCACAGGGTGGCGGCGGTGGCCGTGTGATGAATTTCGGTAAAAGTAAAGCGAAGCTGCATACAGATGATAAGAAAAAAGTTCGTTTCACAGATGTGGCGGGAGCAGACGAAGAAAAAGCGGAGCTTGTAGAAGTTGTTGACTTCTTAAAAGATGCACGTAAATTCGTTGAAGTTGGCGCGCGTATTCCGAAAGGGATTCTATTAGTAGGTCCTCCGGGTACAGGAAAAACGTTGCTGGCACGTGCGGTTGCAGGTGAAGCGGGTGTACCGTTCTTCTCAATCTCGGGTTCAGATTTCGTAGAAATGTTCGTAGGTGTCGGGGCATCCCGTGTACGTGACCTATTCGAAAATGCGAAAAAGAATGCACCATGTATCATTTTCATCGATGAAATCGACGCAGTCGGTCGCCAACGTGGCGCTGGCCTCGGCGGGGGACATGATGAGCGTGAACAAACGTTGAACCAACTTCTTGTTGAGATGGATGGTTTTGGTGAAAATGAAGGTATTATCATTGTGGCGGCAACAAACCGTCCGGATATCCTTGACCCTGCACTTCTTCGTCCGGGACGTTTTGACCGTCAAATTACAGTTGGTCGTCCGGATGTTAAAGGAAGAGAAGCGGTACTAAAAGTGCATGCGCGCAACAAGCCGCTTGATGACACTGTCAACTTGAAAGCACTTGCGCAACGTACACCTGGTTTTTCTGGCGCGGATCTTGAAAACTTGCTAAACGAAGCTGCGCTTGTCGCGGCGAGACGTAGCAAATTGAAAATCGATATGTCGGATATCGACGAGGCGACGGATCGCGTCATTGCGGGTCCTGCGAAGACGAGTCGTGTCATTTCGAAAAAAGAACGCAATATCGTTGCGTTCCACGAAGCAGGTCACGTTGTTGTTGGGCTTATGCTTGACGATGCCGAAATCGTTCATAAAGTAACAATCGTTCCACGTGGGCAGGCTGGCGGTTACGCTGTCATGCTTCCGAAAGAGGATCGTTACTTCATGACAAAACCGGAACTTTTGGATAAGATTTCGGGACTTCTAGGTGGTCGTGTAGCGGAGGAAATTGTTCTTGGTGAAGTCTCTACTGGGGCTCACAATGACTTCCAACGTGCAACGGGTATCGCACGCTCCATGGTCACGGAATACGGGATGAGTGATAAGCTCGGACCGATGCAATTTGGTCAGTCGCAGGGGCAAGTATTCCTTGGGCGTGACTTCAACTCTGAACAGAACTATTCTGAGTCGATTGCTTATGAAATCGACCAAGAAATGCAACGTATTATTAAAGAACAATATGCGCGTACAAAAGAAATTCTTACGGGGAACCGTGAGTTGCTTGATTTGATCGCAACGACGCTTCTTGAAGTAGAAACACTTGATGCGGAGCAAATTACTCATCTAAAAGAGCATGGTACATTACCTGATCGTCCATACGGCCGTTATGGCTTGGACAATTTAGATGAAGATGCTAAGAGTGTCGATATTTCTAAAAAAGAAGATGACGTAGTGATTTCTGATTCGACTGGCGCACCTAAAGATCCATCAATCGGCGATTTGCCGACGGAGTCTGAGCCGGTTGAGTTGCTTAAACCGATTGAAGAAAAACGCCAAGATTGAATGACGAATAAGAGCTGATTGCTTCTTTTGAAGCAGTCAGCTTTTTTCTATTGAACGGTCTGTGGTATGATGTGTTGGAAAACATCGAAGTTAGCGAGGAAACCATTATGATTTTAGTGTTGGATACTGGGAATACCAATATTGTCCTTGGGGTCTATGAGCAAGGGCAACTTAAACATCATTGGCGTATGGAAACATACAGACATAAGACAGAGGACGAATATGCGATGCAGGTTAAATCGCTGTTCTCTCACGTTGGACTCACTTTTGGGGATGTGACAGGCATTATCATTTCATCGGTTGTGCCACCGGTTATGTTTCCGCTTGAACAGATGTGTAGAAAGTATTTTAATCAGAAACCGTTGATTGTAGGTCCGGGTGTTAAAACTGGATTGAATATTAAGTATGAAAATCCGCGTGAAGTGGGTGCTGACCGTATCGTGAATGCCGTTGCGGCGACCCATGAATATGGCGATCCACTTATCATTGTCGATTTTGGAACAGCAACGACTTATTGTTATGTGAATGAAAAAGGGGAGTATATGGGTGGAGCAATTGCGCCTGGTATCGGAATTTCGATGGAAGCCTTATTTGACCGGGCATCTAAGTTACCGCGTATCGAACTGACAAAGCCTGATCATGTTGTGGGGAAAAGTACAGTAGCGGCTATGCAAGCAGGAATTGTCTATGGCTATGTTGGACAAGTCGAGGGAATCGTTGCCCGTATGAAAGCGCAAAGTAAAGTAACACCGAAAGTTATCGCTACGGGTGGACTAGCTGATTTAATTGCTAGTGAAACAACGGTTATTGATGTCGTCGATAACTTCCTCACGTTAAAAGGGCTTCATTTAATTTATGAACGAAACATGTAAAAGGAGAATTTGAATATGAATGATTACTTAGTAAAAGCACTAGCATTCGACGGGACGATTCGGGCGTATGCAGTCCGTTCAACGGAGACAGTTGCTGAAGTGCAACGCCGTCATGGGATGTGGCCGACAGCGACAGCTGCTTTAGGTCGCTCAATGACTGCAGCTGTCATGATGGGTGCAATGGTAAAAGGTGAAGACAAACTAACAATTAAAATCGATGGTGGTGGACCGATTGGTTCGATGATTATCGATGCGAATGCACATGGTGAGGTTCGTGGGTACGCAACGAATCCGCACACGCATTTCGAGTTAAATGACATAGGGAAACTAGATGTGAGACGTGCAGTTGGGACGGATGGTCTACTGACGATTGTTAAAGATCTTGGTTTGCGAGATTTCTTTACCGGGCAAGTTCCGATTGTTTCGGGTGAAATTGCAGAAGACTTCACGGAATACTTTGTTGTCTCAGAACAGGTTCCTTCTGCTGTTGGATTAGGGGTTCTCGTTAATCCGGATAACACGGCGAAAGCGGCTGGAGGATTCATCATCCAGGTGATGCCAGGGGCGACGGATGAAACGATTGGGAAATTGGAAGAACGCATTGCTAATGTCGAGCCGATTTCAAAACTGATTGACCGTGGTTTGACGCCGGAGGAGATTCTCGGCGAAGTGCTTGGTGCGGAAAATGTTGAAATACTAGATCGAATGGATGTTGCATTTACATGTAATTGCTCAAGGGAGCGGTTTGGTAATGCCATTATTGGTCTTGGGGAGCAAGAGATTTTAGAGATGATTAATGAGGATGGAAAAGCGGAAGCGCACTGTCATTTCTGTCTGGAGACATATGTATATCCGAAGGAAGAATTAGAAGGCTTTATCAATGAAATACGGTCGCAGTCTTGAATCAGGATCGGCTAGTTCGCAAAAGCGCAAACTAAAGACGAAACCGCTTCTTCTATTGATAGGAATCCTTTTTGCTTTCAATGTTTTTTGGTTCGTTGGCTGGCTACTACCAGACAAGAAGCCGAAACAAACGGGTGAAGAAGTGGCGTCTGTTGCTGGCGAGCCGATCACGAGAGAACAATGGATGACGGCGATGGAAAAAGAAGTCGGTCGTGAAGTCCTTCTGGACCTTGTCAATGGCAAGGTGATGGAGGCTGCCGCGAAACAATACGCGATTGATGTATCCGATAAGGAGATTAATCTCGAAGTGGCGCTGATTCGTTCGGTGGATGGGCGTTCTTATACCGGTTTGGATATGGAGAAAATGCGTCAAAAAATCCGTTCGAATTTAATTCTTGAAAAAGTATTGTCGAAAGATATCGTGGTTGAAGAAAAAGCGATTGGCAAGCATTACGAAGAAAATGCTACTCTTTATAATATTTCAACGGCCTATCGAACAGCTATGATTGTTGTTCCGACGAAAGAGGAAGCGAAACAAACGGTGGATGAGCTAGCGAAAGGATCGAGTTTCGATGTGCTGGCAAAGGAACGTTCAACAGATTTTGCTTCTGCTAGTCTTGGCGGAGACATCGGTTATATCAATACATCGACGGATGCGATTGACAAGAAGATTGTCGAAGCTGTCGTTGATATGGAAAACGATTCAACAAGTGGCGTCGTTGCTTTGAGTGATGGAACGTATGCAGTTCTCCATGTCAGTGAAGTGCTAGAGGGTCAGTCGTTTACATTTGATGACGTAAAAGATCATATCAGGCGCGAGCTTGCCCTCGAACAACTCCCTCAAACGGTTAACCCGGAAGCATTTTGGGATGAATTCGATGCGAAATGGTTTTATGGTAAATAACAATGCTGTTCAGAAACCGAAATTCATTGGTTAGTCTGGACAGCTTTTTCTATTGATGGAAAAAATAAAAAAGTTGTGAGGATTCAATTATTGACAATGAGCATAATATGGTAGTATTATTAATTAAACAAAGCATATCAAAATAGTAGGGATTAGGAGAGGGTAATAATGACGTTAGTTGGAAACTCTGTTGCAGACTTGGTTGGGAAAACACCGCTTGTTAAATTAAATAGATTAACGGGCCCAGAAGATGCAGATGTCTATTTGAAACTCGAATACTTCAATCCGGGTTCTAGTGTGAAAGACCGTATTGCGCTTGCGATGATTGAAGCGGCTGAAAAGTCCGGAGATCTTAAAGAAGGAAGTACAATTATTGAACCAACGAGTGGTAACACGGGTATTGGCCTTGCGATGATTGCTGCCGCTAAAGGTTATAAAGCTGTTTTGGTAATGCCGGACACAATGAGTACAGAGCGACGTAATTTATTGCGTGCATATGGTGCAGAACTTATTTTGACACCGGGTGCCGAAGGGATGAAAGGTGCTATTGCCAAAGCGGATGAACTAGCGAAGGAGAATGGCTGGTACGTTCCGCAGCAATTTAATAATGCAGCAAACCCTGAAATTCACCGTTTGACGACAGGTCCTGAAATTGCAGATGCGCTAGATCGTGTAGATGCATTCGTTTCTGGTATTGGAACAGGTGGTACAATTACAGGTGCGGGAAGTGTCTTGAAAGAACGTTTCCCTGATGTGAAAATTATTGCGGTTGAACCGACGGATTCTCCTGTGCTATCAGGTGGGAAACCAGGCCCGCATAGAATTCAGGGGATTGGTGCAGGGTTTGTACCAAAAGTCCTCAATACAGATATCTATGATGAAATCGCTTTGGTAACAAATGACGAAGCGTATGATACAGCAAGACGTGCGGCGCGTGAAGAAGGAATTCTGGGTGGAGTTTCATCTGGGGCGGCCATCTTTGTGGCATTGCAAGCGGCGAAAAAGCTTGGTAAAGGGAAAAAAGTTGTTGCGATTCTTCCATCCAATGGCGAACGCTACTTGAGTACACCACTTTATCAATTTGACGAAGAGTAATAGTTAAGCAAGAGGGGGCTGTGATGCCCCTTCTTTTTTTGTGGCGTAAAATACCTTTCGCGAGGTAAGATAAAGATACAAATTGTTAGCAGGGGGAAAAAGGATGCAAGGACAACAACCGATCTATACGAAATCAGCAATGACGAAAGAACAGTTTTTCTATGCTTATAAAGAATTAGCGCATAACAATGAACGCCATCTATTGTTGGAAAGTGGGCGGGACGGTGCTTTGTGCGTGGCTGGTGTTGATCCGCTTGTGACGTTGCAAGCGCTTGAAGGCGATAAATTACAGCTTGTTTGGCGAGATGGTACGCAAGAAGTAAGACAAGGCGAGCCGTTGGAGTTGTTGAACGAATTCGCACAATCATTCGAAATAGAGATGATTCCAGAGTTACCAGACTTTCAAGGGGGATTAACAGGCCTCATCAGCTACGATTATGTTCGTCGCTATGAACCGATTCCGGTTGATACGATTAATGACCTAGAGACGCCGGATTTGTATTTCTATTTATTTGATCGTTGGGCCGTGTTGGATGTGCAAACGGAAACGGTTTATTTCATGACGCTACCGAATCGTGAATTGGACGTTGCGGAGTTGGAAAATGAATGGCTAGCAGCGGCTTCAAGGGGATTGGAGAAGCAAGTGTTTGTGCCAGGAAAGGCTACGGAGGTTTCTTCGGCGTCTGATGATCTTGCGGTTGCCGTAACGGGTCCTCAATTTGAGCAGATGGTCCGTGATGTGCAAAGTTATATTGCTAGCAACGATGTTGTGCAAGTGAATCTTTCAGTGCGTCAATCAAAACCGCTTTCAGCACAGCCGCTTGATATGTATGAGGCGCTTCGTTCATTTAACCCATCACCTTATATGGCATCGATTGGTGCACCGGAATTTGCAGTTGTTTCAGGTTCACCTGAATTATTGCTTAAAAAGCGTGGAGAAGAATTGAGTACGCGTCCGATTGGTGGGACAAGACCTCGGGGTGCGACGGATAGTGAGGATGCTGCATTGAAGGCGGAATTACTAGCGAATGACAAAGAGACGGGCGAACATATTATGCTGGTCGATTTGGAGAAGGGAGACTTTGAGCGCGTTTGTGCACCTGGTACAGTAGAAACGAATGAATTTATGGTTGTGGAAAAGTATTCGCATGTTATGCATTTAGTGTCAAATGTTCGTGGAACTGCTGCGCCAGGAATATCGAATGCAGATATTATCAAAGGTGTTTTTCCAGGAGGTTCTATTACGGGTTCGCCGAAGCTTCGGACGATGGAGATTATCGAAGAGTTGGAGCCGACGCGTAGAGGTTTATATACAGGGTCAATCGGATGGCTTGGCTTTAATGGTGATATGGAATTGAATATCGTTATCCGCACGGCTTACATCAAAGATGGTATTGCGCATATTCAGGCGGGCGCCGGTTTGGTTGCAGATTCAGTGCCGAAAGCAGAGTATATTGAGTCTTTGAATAAAGCGAAAGCGTTATGGCAGGCAAAAGCGATGGCGGAAAACTAAGAACGGAGGCTGTGGTATGTGGTGTTGGATGAATGGTGAGTTCATGCGGGCGGAGGATTTGAAAATATCTCCGTTTGATCACGGTTTTCTCTATGGTGCCGGTTTTTTTGAAACATTCAGGACGTACGGTGGTAACGTGTTGCTGTTTGAGGAGCATATGGAGCGTTTGCATACTGCTCTCGAGGAGTACAGGATTGCGATGCCTTATACAAACGACGAAATTCAGGCCGTAGTTCGGGCTCTTGATGAAAAATCAGGGAATGCGGACGGCTATTTTCGACTTAATGTTTCAGCCGGCATTCACGATATAGGTCTAGCGCCATCATTATATGCAACGCCGAATGTTATTTTATTCAGAAAAGAATTGCCTCCTGTCGTTCGTGGCGCGGAGAAAAAAGCGATTTGGCTTGAAACGCCACGTAATCGACCGGAAAGTGCAGTGCGTCACAAATCACATAACTTCTTGAATAATGTGCGTGGTCGGTTGGAATTACCATCGTTAAAAGACATGGAAGGCCTTTTCCTGACAAATGAAGGATTTGTTGCGGAAGGTGTTACGTCGAACATCTTTTGGGTGAAAGATGGTGAATTGTTCACGCCGGCGATTGAAATGGGAATTTTGCCTGGGACGACGCGTGCTTTTATCATGGAGTTGGCGAGGTCTGCTGGGATTGTTGTTAATGAAGGGTGTTACGGCAAAGAACAGGTAGAATTTGCGGATGAGGTGTTCGTTACGAATGCCGTGCAGGAACTGGTACCGTTATCGGCAATTAGGGATATCTTGCTTCCGGGAGCTTCGGGGGTTTATTATCAACAGCTGCATGAATTATATAGACAGGCGATAGAGGATATGAAAGAAGGCGACAGTTGATGGAGTTGGCGAATGCGCGTGGTGTGTACACATTCGGCGAGACGGAAATGGATTTTCGTGAAGAAACGGTAATCATGGGTATTTTAAACGTGACACCTGATTCGTTTTCGGATGGTGGAAAGTTTGGACAAATCGATGCAGCGCTTCAACATGCGCAACAAATGCTTCGTGACGGGGCGAAAATTATCGATATTGGCGGAGAGTCTACACGTCCGGGGCATGTACCGGTTTCATTGGAACAGGAGTTGGAACGGACGGTACCGATTATCGAGGCGATTACCAAGGAATTTGGCTGTGTGGTGTCGATTGATACATACAAAGCAGGAGTGGCGGAAGAGGCCATTCAAGCAGGTGCGCGGATTATTAATGATATATGGGGAGCAAAACGCGAACCAGCCATTGCGGATGTTGCGGCGAAGTATAAGGTGCCCATTATTCTGATGCATAATCGCGACAAGGTGGAGTATGAGGGGCCTTTCATGGACGCGGTTCTTGCGGATTTAGAAGAGAGTGTTGGCATTGCGGTTGCTGCGGGTGTTGCGCATGATAATATCTGGTTGGATCCAGGTATCGGCTTTGCGCGGGATACAATACAAAATATATGGACAATGCAAGGGTTGCGCCGAATTTCGAATATGGGCTATCCAGTTTTACTAGGAACGTCGCGGAAATCATTGATTGGCAATGTGTTAAAGTTGCCTGTTGAGGAACGATTAGAAGGTACAGGCGCGACAGTTTGTTATGGAATTGAGCACGGTTGCCATATTATGCGTGTTCACGATGTGAAGGAAATTGCACGTATGGCAAAAATGATGGATGTTTTAACGGGGAAAACGGTATTTGAAGGGTAGGTTAAGTATGGATTATATTCATGTGAACGAAATGGAGTTTTACGGTTATCATGGGGCACTACCTGAAGAAACAAAGCTGGGACAGCGTTTTCGAGTGACGGTATCGCTTGCGACGGATCTTGCAGAAGCGGGGAAAACCGATAATCTGGATAAAACGGTGAACTATGCAGAAGTCTATCACGTATGCCGTTCGATTGTTGAAGGTGAGCCGGTGAAGCTGATTGAAGCAGTTGCAGAAAAAATTGCAGCGACTATAATGGATGAATTCGCCGCCAAAGTGACGGGAGTTCGCGTTGTCTTGATAAAACCGGACCCGCCAATCCCGGGTCATTATGCATCAGTGTCCGTTGATATTACTAGAGGGCGTTTTGTATGACTTTAGCGTATTTGTCGATTGGTTCGAATATTGGCGATCGGCTGCATCATTTGGTCGAGGCGGTGCGGGCACTTCATTCGCATGATGGGGTGGAGGTGCTTGCGGTTTCTTCTATCTATGAAACGGCGCCTGTTGGGTATACGGACCAGGCGGACTTTTTAAATGTGACGATCCGTGTGGAAACCGTTGTAGGTGCACAGGAGTTACTAGCAATTTGTCAACAAGTTGAACAAGTGCTTGGCAGGGAGAGGACAATTAGATGGGGCCCTCGAACTGTTGACCTTGATATTTTACTGTATGGTACTGACAATATTGAAGCAGAGAACTTAGTCGTACCGCATCCGCGTATGCACGAGCGGGCGTTTGTTCTTATACCGCTTTTAGAAATCGCTCCCTTAATCGCCCATCCGATGGCGCCTGGGAAGTTGTATTCAGAGGAAGTTGCTGTCCAAGATAGCGGTGTCCTGCTTTGGAAGAAAGTTGACGGTGTCGAACATTTCCTGCGATTAAAGGGATGAAGCACCGCCGAAAAATGCTGGACTGCCATGAATTGTGGCAGTCCTTTTTGTTACATATGTTAAGTAAAACGTGTCGGGGCGTCGCAAATTGTGTACAATAGGTGCATACTATCAAAAAGGGTAAATGATGAAGGAGTGAAAGAAATGTCCCATTTGGATGAATTAAATGATCAGTTACTGGTGAGACGCCAGAAGATGGAGGATATACGGGAGAGTGGGTTAGATCCATTCGGCTCGAGATTTGAACGGACGCATCTTTCCAATGAAATTTTGGAGAAATACGAAGGCTTTTCAAAGGAAGAACTTGATGGAACGCCACATGAAGTGAAAATTGCAGGACGTATCATGACGAAGCGTGGAAAAGGGAAAGCTGGCTTTGCGCACTTGCAAGACCTTGGCGGCCAAGTTCAAATCTATGTAAGACAAGATGCGATTGGTGAAGCGGCATATGAGCTTTTCAATAGTGCGGATCTTGGGGATATTATCGGGATTTCAGGAATGGTATTTAAAACGAAAGTTGGAGAACTCTCCATTAAAGTAACAGAATTTACATTCCTAACAAAAGCATTGCGTCCATTACCTGAGAAATTTCACGGGTTAAAAGACGTTGAGCAACGTTACCGTCAGCGTTATTTAGATTTAATTTCAACAGAAGGTAGTAAAGAGACGTTCATCTTAAGAAGTAAGATCATCCAATCGATGCGTCGCTACTTAGATGGACAAGGCTTCCTTGAAGTTGAAACACCAATGCTACATTCGATTGCAGGCGGAGCGTCAGCGCGTCCGTTTATTACGCATCACAATGCACTCGATATGGAACTATATATGCGTATTGCAATTGAGCTCCATTTGAAACGCCTGATTGTAGGTGGACTTGAGAAAGTGTATGAAATTGGACGCGTATTCCGTAACGAAGGAATTTCGACACGCCATAACCCTGAATTTACAATGATTGAATTATATGAGGCGTATGCAGATTATAACGATATCATGGCGCTAACAGAAAACATGGTCGCTCATATCGCGCAGGATGTACTTGGTACGACGCAAGTACAGTACGGAGAAGATACAATTGAATTGGCACCGGGTTGGACACGTCTTCATATGGTCGATGCGATTAAACAATACACAGGCGTAGACTTCTGGAAAGAGATGTCGAAGGAAGAAGCGCATGCGTTAGCTAAAGAGCATGGCGTAGAAGTAACGGCAATGATGGAAGTTGGCCACGTGTTGAATGAATTCTTCGAGCAGAAAGTCGAAGAGCAACTTGTACAACCAACATTCATCTTCGGACATCCGGTTGAAATCTCTCCACTAGCGAAGAAGAATCCGGAAGATGGTCGCTTTACAGATCGTTTCGAACTATTCATTGTACGCCGTGAACATGCTAATGCATTTACGGAACTTAATGATCCAATCGATCAGCGTCAGCGTTTTGAAGCGCAAATGGTCGAGAAGGAACAAGGGAACGATGAAGCGCATGATATGGACAATGACTTTATAGAAGCATTGGAGTATGGATTGCCACCTACTGGAGGACTTGGAATCGGGGTTGACCGTCTCGTTATGCTGTTAACGAACGCGCAATCAATCCGTGATATCTTGCTATTCCCGCAGATGCGTAAGAAAGACTAACATAAGTAATCACCGTGCAAAGCCGTTAGATTAGGCTTTACACGGTGATTTTTTTATTAGTGAAGAAAAGTGTTGCAATCGAAAGGGTGAGATGGTATATTAGAAAACGTTGCACTTCCGATATAACGAAAACAGCAAAAAGAAATTGAAATTAGTTGTTGACTCGTTCTTGAAGAAATGTTATGATAGAAAACGTTGCGCTTCCGATATAATGAAAACAACGAAAAAGAAATTGAAATTAGTTGTTGACATAAAGGATGCAACTTGGTATGATATAAAAGTTGTCACCGAAACAACGAGGACAACCAATAACAACATGAACCTTGAAAACTGAACAGCAAAACGTCAATGAAATATAGCGAGAGTGCTTAACGCATTCGAGCAAAACGTTTCTAAGTAAATCGATTTC
>NZ_JAWLIQ010000025.1:0-57984 GCF_033485175.1 Sporosarcina sp. YIM B06819
TCGCCTTTGAAGACGCATTAAATTGCTTAGTTGTTTTGTCATTCAAATAATCAATAACAGATACAACGTCGAGTTCATGCTCGACAATCTCTTTCTTGATACTCTTATTCTCTTTGGTTATTGCTAGGGGCATTTCGCCGTCAGTAGCGGGGGCAAATTGCGCTTCCTCTTCAGCTGATTTTGCTGTCGGCACGATTGCAGGTTGCTCTGTTAAAAGTTGAAGCTTTGGATAATTAATGCGGTACCATTTCGTTTTGTCCATTTTCATCCGATTATAAGAAGCGGTCGCAATGATATACCCTTTATTCTCCAGTCTACGAATTGCTCGCTTAATCGTATCGACAGACCAAAATGGGAATTCCTCGTTTTTCCACTCTTCATACGTTTTGTAAACCCACTTATGCCCATCCCGCACATTATTCGAAATGAGCGATCTAAAATGCAGTTGCTGGAGCACCATAGCCTCATTCAATCCCACCTGCATTGCGAGCGACGGAAGCACCTGAAGTGGTGACTCATTTATTAATAAATTCATAAAAACTCCTCCTCTATTTTGAATGCGTCTTATCGAAGAAAGCACGACGTCTTTTGCCTAGACGAACAATGCTTTCACTCTATACATAGACAAACCATTCGAAAAAGTGGACAGCGTGATGAAAGTAATTTCAAAAGGCGGGAACGTTAAGAATTTTGAAAGGTAAAAAAAGCCTAACCCCTCCGAATGTTGAACGAGGAATTAGGCTTATGATTTTCAACATATTGTTAAGGACTTTGCTGCGGAGTAAAAAATATTGGAGGGGAATCTACATTTCTAAGCCATATATACGCTTGACCATCTAACGTATTTTTTACCCATACATCACCTTTAGTTTGCTCTGCCGTAGTTCGAAACCAAGTAAGGGTATTTCCAACTACTTGAGGATCTTCCTCAAGTTCATTCTTCCCTGGAAATGAGATTTGTTGTTGCTCTCCTGTTGTCATATTTATAGCGTAAAGTGATGTGAACATAGTTGGTGGAGGTCCTTCTTTCCACCCCTTGTTCTCTTTCGCACGAGCCACAATGATCAAATCATTAGAGTACCATTCCAAATCAAGGTCTACAAAGCCTTTAGGTGTGTATTGTCGTTGTTTAACGATTGGAATTCCGGCAATCGTCGTTTTCTTGTTTTCAACGAAAAATCTTCCTTCTCCTGAAATATAGGCCAATTGATTGGCCGAAGGAGCCCACTTAAACCAATCTTGATACCCTAACATTTTTCCCACTGCTTGAAAGTTTTTTCCTTTTGATGATAAAACACTTAATGTATTGCTGTCCATGGACCAAGAAAGGGTTGGAATCACTAAAAAGCTCACCCACTTCCCATCAGCACTCCACTTAAAATAATCGGCATCAGTTCCAAACAAGTCAGGTATTGTCGTTTGAATCGTATAAAAAGGCTGCATTTTATCTTTGGCAAGATTTGCATCTACCGGAATTCTATACAATGGGATTGGACTCCAGCCTGTTGGCAGTAAATTGGATTGTGCAGAAACGATAAATTCTTGCCCGTTCGGAAACCATTCAAAACCACTAACGCCTAATGAAACATTCTCAAATCCATGCGGCCGGCCATTCTTTATTTTTGTTACATTTAACAGACCATGATCCGTGTAGGCCAACTGATTTTTATTCGGAGACCATTTATAGTCAGATGTTTCGACCCTTACGTAGGGTTGGTAGCTTTCTTGTAACTGGGTATCATAAATGAATAAATCAGACTTATCCCCCTTTTCATCCCCATCAATATAGCCAATAAAACGACCGTCATAAGACCATTTCGCAGAATCCACATAGCGGTCCTTCGTAAGTTGTATTTCTTGGCCATCCTTTTTGAGCCATAACTGATGATCACGGATAAATACAGCAGTTAGTGGGACTTCTGCACTTGCTGGCGATGAAAAATGAAAACAGATGATCATTAGAATTAATAAAATCCGAATTCTCACGTCAATGCCTCCTACGTAATAGATTTATCAAATCATATTTTGCCCAAGTACCTAACAACTATCCTTATTCAACAATATGGCCCGTTTTCAGAAAACTGATTTTACTGGAAATTAATAAAGTGATGAACAGTTGTCATTCATTGGTAGAAAAATAAAAAAAGCCTAATTCCTCGTTATCTTGAACGAGGAATTAGGCTTATGATTTTCAAAAATCACGCACATTAATTGACTAGCACCCATCTTAATGATTGTCTGCAAATGAACCATCATAGGTTTGCGATATAATCTTTATCAGGGTACTTTTGCCAGCGCCATTTCTTCCAATCAGACCACCGATTTCCCCTTGGATGAAATTCAAAGAAAGATCGTTTAAAACTATTGAATTTCCATATCGATTAGTTAGCATATTTACCAACATCTTTTAATTCCCCACCCTTAGCTGGCCCTCGCTCTACGACCTTTCCTTACGACAAATCCTTTTTATACTGGACAGCCATGTAAATTCCACCAGCTAAAAATGCTAGCCCATACTTGAACAAGAAAAAGATGTTCCACATATAGTCTTTGGGGAAAATCATGTCACATAGAATAATGACCAACAGCATACAGTAACTGCTTTTCAAAAAGATTATATTCGTCCGTTCGTCGACTTGCCCAATCTTCTTATAAAATACATAGGCAAAAATCAAACTACCCATAACCAGTAAAAAACCAACTCCAATGAGAATATTCCAATTTCCCGTAGATTGTTCAGCCCAGGATTTTAAAGGCAAAAAAATTGCGTTATGGAAATGTGAGAAAAAATTAGTTATCAATTTGATCATTTCCTTTCAAATAAGTAAAAATATCGTTTACATCAACATTAAAAAAATCGGCAATTCGAAAAGCCAACAATAGAGTCGGAACATAATTTCCTTTTTCCATTACGAATATAGTTTGTTTGGAAACCCCGACTTTCTCTGCTAAATCTTGCTGAGTCATTCTGGCAAGTACACGATATTCATAAACCTTATTAGATATCGAATCGCCAAAATCTTTCTTCATGACCATCACCTCTTGTTCCATATTATAATCTCAACTTACCCAAAAGTAAAGTATACTTATACTAAATAATGAAATAACTTTATAAAAGGCTCATTTACTTTGATTTAACAAGAGCCAGAATGCAGAAAGAACCTGACGAAATTCATAATTCCGTCAGGTTCATATACCGGTCTGGTGTAATTCTCGATTTTTGCAAGTATTCTCCTATTTTCATTTTCGGGATTTATTTCATTGGCGTTTCATTGTCAATCATACTACTAGTATTTATCGGCGAAGCATAAAAATCTATAACAGTTGAACTGTGTTTATTAGTCCATTCCATTATCGGGTGATTAGTTCTACAAGAACAGGACTTACGTGTATGATTAAATTTCATATATGCAAGTCCTTTTGTTATACTTTCACACACCCGGTAAACAGATTATTCATTGGAAAAATCGTCAATCGCTTGAATAGCTAGTTCCAAAGCTTTAATTCTTCTTTCTAAAAGTGTTCTTTGTGGACTACCTGCCTTTAACTTGGTATAACTGTTCTCAATTGATGGGAATAAACCAGTAAGTACATTGCGAGCTTCTGCTATATCTTCCTCGGTGTACTGATGGGGACTCTGATTCCAAACGTTTTCTAGCATAGCCAAGCCGATACAACTAGCTTTGAGTCGTTTGTTTACGAGGGTAGTATTTGCACCTTTTTGAGTCATCGTAGCCAAAGTTTTTTCAAGTTTTCTGATTGTCGATTGGAAGGATTTTATGGATTTCAATTTATCTTTATTTGATACGTTTTCCATGTTAATACTGCCCTTTCTTCGTCTCTGAATTATTTTTTCACAATAATAATCATACTACGTTAATATATGTTTAAATAGGGGGGAATTTATGTTCAGGAAATGGAGTTTATTGATTGGTGGGGCTGCATTAGTTCTTGCAATGCTTAATTTTTTTGTTAATAGGACTAGTGAAGATACAGTACTTGCTAAGATGATTTTAGAGCAGGCCAAAAGTGGCTCGACTGAAATCGAACTGTCTACATTAACTGATTTTGACTTGGAGAAGGCAGCGGTCTATGGGCCATATACAACTGTAGGTGTCATAGAAGAATCATTGAATGTTAAATTTAAGGGCAGTACCCTGGGAATAGATTATAGAGAGGATATTTTTCTACTCGTATTTGCAAAGGGAAATCATGCTATAAAAACGGTAAAGCTTGCAAGAAAAGTAGGTGATTATTATGAAAAGAATGGTACGCTGACACCAGAGAATGATGTATTGATTGTTAACTAATAGCTGTTTAGTTTGGCAGCGTGCGAAGACCAGGTACCATTTCCATACAAAACAAGAACCAAATAAGGGACATTAGATGCCTTAGTTGGTTCTATTATGCTCTAATACCTTATTGCAGTGTTTCTCGCAATTCTTCAATCTTGTCTTCTTCCAAGTGAGTCAATTCCATAATAAGATCCGTTGTGAATCCTTTTTTCAGCATCTCAAGCACCACTTTTTTCACGCCTTGTTCTAACCCCTGTTCTAATCCTTGTTCTAATCCTTGTTCTAACCCTTGTTCTAATCCTTGTTCTAATCCTTGTTCTAATCCTTGTTCCAATCCCCGCTCTATCCCTTGCTTCAATCCAATTCGCTCCGCATCTTCCCGTAATTTCGCAAAAACTGCATCCATTGTTGGGCCCCATCCCCCACTGTTAAATTGAACCATGTCATTCCCCTCCTCTTGAATAATCGGTGTTAGTGTGTTATATAATTTTTGCGTTAACTCTTCTGGCAAACGTAGCAAATAGTCGATAAAGTAAATGGCAGCTTGTATTTCCGAGTCAGAGTAACGGTTGTTTTTAACCAGTTCCCGAATCAGCTTTTCTTTAAACGTATAACGAATTTCGGCGTCATCTTTCGTATCGTGCCTATATTTTGCCGCTAGCACAATTTTGCTAAATAGCTTGTCAGACTGCTCCAATACGAGATAATCATAATCAACGAGCCTACAATTATTATACGCATAATGCAGTTCTGTGCCAAAGTAATCATAGTGAAACACAGCTGGATTTTCGCTACGATGTGGCGAGGTCATAATGGCCAATGTGACAATTTTTTGGTCAAAGCTATCGTAAATGCGGTAAAAGTATTGAAACATACGCTCTGCAAAATCTTTGTCATTGTCACTTTGTACTTCCACATGAACAAGAATCCACTTTTCCTCGCCGCCTTTTACATGCACTTTCACCAACTGATCCGTCGAACGACGCCCCGACTTGTCCTTCATGACATGCTGAAAAAGCTCTTGTTGCAAAAACTCCGCCTCAATCGAAAAATCAACTTGTGCATGTAACGCTGGCGAGAAGAACAGCAAAAAATCCTCAAACAACTCCCCAATCACCTTTTTCCATAAACCATCCTGATCGACTATACCTGCTTGATATTCCGATGGCTTCTCCCATATTAATGCTGTACCCATACCCATTTTACACCCCCTTCAGAATTGTTTACCTTCTATTCTCAGACTAATATAGTGTAAATAAAAAGTAAATTGCCGCGGATGTGTACACAATCCGATAATGAGGCTAAAACGTCAAAAAAGGGGTCAAAATCAGGATTTAATGGCTAAAAAGGACCTAAATAATAATTTTGACTACTTATGAGATTTATCTAGTCTCCAGCAAAGCCTTACTAGGATAGCCGAAGCGCCAAGCGTTGGTGATAGTGTTCTTTCTATCAGTTTAGAAATCATCACTATTCGTACTCATGTATGTTAAAAAAAGTTATTTCACGGCATTCCGTAAATTGATTACGTTATTCGGATTAGTCGCCCATTCACTCATAAGTTCTTGTTGTCTATTCTTTAGATCTTCATATGGTTCTTCAATCATTTCTACTCCATCAAACTTTGCATCAAAAACTTTGGAATCTTTTATTTTTTTATAACCTCCAAATCCTAAGTCGTCATTTAGAAGCCAAATAACTCTTTTGATATTTGCAAATAAAATTCCACCTGTACACATTGGGCATGGCTCTAATGAACTGTATATCGTGAACTTTTCTCGTTTGATTTTTGCGTTGAATATGGCTTGACCCGCATTTCTTATCGCATCAATCTCCGCGTGGGCCGTTGCATCTTGTGCTGGATGCACCCTATTTCGTCCTCTTGAAATTAAGTTAAAGTTTTCATCCACAATGACTGCCCCTACTGGGTATGTATCTTCCTTTAATGCCTGCTCTGCCTCTTCCAATGCCATTTCTAAAAAAAATCTATCTTGATCCATACTCATAATTTCCCCTGCCTTAGTCAGTTCATTAAGTGAAATATCTCTTGAACATTTTTGTTTATATAAATTCTTAGTGCTAAAAGATCACTTTTCTCCAAATCATAGATTTCTTTCTCGCCTGTGTAACTATTAACCACTTGTTGAATAGTAAAGTTAAACTCTTTTGGTAAAGATGATAACCCCCAGTTCCCCGCTTCTTGCTTCGATGAAATAATTCCTTCTTTCAGGTACCAATACACTCTTATTAAATTTAATACACAATAAACGGGGTCTTCTTCAATATTGTCTAAGCATTCTTGAAAGTCTCCCATTATCGATGCTAGATAATGCGAACGTGGAACCAAAGGGAATACTTCAACAATAGGAGGTCCCTCTAAACTAATTCCCCGATGATTGACTATAGTGATATGTGCAGCTAGATCAGCATCATAGCTTAGCTCGCCATTTAAATGCAGATACATCCCTTTTAACAAATCATCTTGATACCGCGCTCGCCAAAATTCACTATAATGAAAATCGAATGGGCACGGATGCGTCCACTTCTTTAAGTGTTCCATATTTACAAAACTTATTTCCACAGGATAAGGCATGTTGGAGTAATTTAAAAATAACTCTGCCAATTTCCTTTTGGTTTCAACAGTCATTGTTTTATTCGTTATAACCAAAACATCAATATCACTACTTTTAGCATTAAATCCCCCCATTGCCAAAGAACCGTGTAAATAACAACCAAGAAAATCATCTTTCAGTATTTCTTTCGTTTTCTGCAGCAGATGAGTAACAAAATCCTTTATGTCTGTAGAACAGGTTTTCCAACTACTGACCGTGCCCATTCATAATCCCCTCTCTTATCACTACTACAATATCAACCACGTACCTTGTTCAAGCACCCCGCCTCACTACCACTGACTCTGTTAAAAGGATGAAAAACTTAAATTACACACTGAACCGGAAGCCCCCTAATCCAACTGAGGAACTGAGCCAGGAACTAGCCGCTGCACTTCTTTTAGTATTTACACTTCATAGAAATTAAATAATAATATCTATTTCAAAGCCAAAATCGTAAATTCCCAAGGGATATTTTCATTATCCCAACCACGATGTTCGTCAAATTTTGATAATGTAAAACCAGATGTAATCACTGAATTTATGATTTCACTCAGTGTATAAGACCTAATTGATACATCGGGAAAGTCCAGTTGTTCTTGCTCTTCAAAATAATGTTTATAAGTTAAATTTCCACGATGTAATTCTTTATCAAAGTATTTTGGGATAACTTCACAATTTGAACCTATGCATCTTCTTAAAGGATGAAAATCACTTAAAACCATGCTTCCATCACTTTTTAGAATTTAAAAAAGAATAGCCATCAATTTATCAATGTCATTAAAATAGTGTAATATTCCTCCTTCGAGGTAAAGGATGTCAAAGTAACCCGTATATTCTGTTAAATTAATATCATAAATATCTCCGACAATATATTTAATAGATGTATTTGCACAATCAGCCAATTCTATGGCATATCTTTTGTTTTCCTCTGATATATCAAATATGGTTACATCTGCACCTAATAAAGAGAGCGGAACAGCTTTTCTCCCATTTGAACCACAAAGATTAGCAATCTTCATTCCTTTAATTTGAGTAAAATATTGTTGGTGTTTTTTAAACTTGCTTGCGGGTTTTCCAATATCTGCTTAGCCTTTTCCATTGGAGATCCGTCTCTTTTGTTCCAAAATTCGTACGCACGATATTCCCAAGCATTCTTATTGGTGATACTTTGTTCATTCATTCGCAATCCCCCCCCTCTTTAACTTGAATGTTATTTGACTGTTGTGTCCTCTGACTTTACGGCTAGGGTGCATCACAGACTGTCGTATCCATGAAAGTTGAAATTTTTCTATTTAACAGCATTCCGTAAATTTATTACGTTATTCGGATTAAGCGCCCATTTCTTCATAAGTTCTTGTTGTCTATTCATTAAATCTTCATATGGTTGTTCTAGAGCGTAAACCAACATATCCCAAAATGATCAGAATAATAGAAAAGACAAATAGTACCATGCAGCCATTGAAAACGGTCACCCCCGGATTGTTCAGCACCGTTGATATCTCCCCATTAACAACTCTAGCAATATTCAAATATAGGAACGGAGAAAATTGTGCGTACTCTCCTAGTCTTTCACTCAATAGATACCCTATCCCGCTCACCAATGCCAAGCTCGTGTAAACGCCGAATGAACGCGAAATGAATAATGCCAATACATGAGATAGGGCAATCATAAATAACAAGATAAAAAGGAACAATACAATGCCTTTCACTAAATACTCTCCTAGCGGCATAAAATGATAACCACCCTCGAATGCCCTCATCCCGTTATATCCCGGAGACTCTACTATGCTTTTGCTGTTATAATGCAAAATCGGATAATTCCAATCCCCAAAACGATTGAAAATAGTTCCAATGACTAAAATGAATGCGTTAATTCCCACTAGGCCGCTACATCCAACAATCAAAGCATTCAACAGCTTCCCCAAAAATATCGAACGGACGGCAATCGGTTGTGTCTTCAATAGCTGAATGGTAGGCTTCTTTCCCCTCTCGCCCGCAATACCTGCTCCAACTACAACGACTAAAAGCAGCAATGGAATGACATACAGATAGCTATTAAAGTAAAGATATAGTGAAAACAACCCACTATTGTCGACTTTTCGATTGTCTTCATGCCATTTCTTCTTCTGTTCCTTTAAATTCCCCCAATTTCCATAAATAGATGGGAGGAAGTGCCCTGAAAAAACAGGTCGAATATCTTGCTCGAGTAGCCATTTTTTCTCTTCAATACTTGACTCCAAAGTGAAAGAATCAAGTCCAGCCCCAGTATTTATAAAAACCGAACTAAAACTGCCATTTAATAGGCTATTCTCAAATAGTTGATAGTTGTAAAAAGCATTCCAATCTTGGTGCTCATATCCCGCCATACCTGACTTGTAATTGGCTAAAATATCATGATAAAAGGTCAGCTGGGACTCCCACTTTTCGGCTCCATTTGAATCATCAAGAGAGGCAATTTCCTCCTCTGTAAAAGGGATGAGCTCCTCCTCGTAAAACAGAATTTCTTCTTCTAAATTTGCAATATAGCTGATTTCTTTTTCATTTGCGAGTTGTGTAACCATAAAATAACCAAGGAAAATAAAAAGTCCAAGGACGATAGACAATTGCCTCAACAAACCTCTGCGCTTCATTTTTCTCCATTCAAAAATTGCACTTGCCTTTACAGTTACAAAGTGACGGGTTCTTCCTTGATCAAAAGGTCTTTTTTGGTCCGTCATCATGAACATCCCTTGTTCCCTGTCATGCATCCAAATGGACGTCAACAACAGCAATCCACTCCAACAGATAGCTGTAAAAGGATATAGCCAAAATGAACTTTCACCTGACTGGGACACAACCGCAACGACACGAAAGAACTGAAACGGGTTCCACCACATCTGTATTACCGGATTCAAATCGGTTACCCAAAAACCTGCGCCTCCAACCAATGCTGTCCCCACCAACACACTAAACGAGCTTTTTAGTCGGGTACTCAATAAGATAACCAAGCTAAATACAAATAGGGCAGCACAGCTAAATAGTAGGATCATACGTAGCAAATAATCCGTTGTCGAAATATACGTGAACGTATCCCCCGCAGTAATGAGTTGAGGATAGTTGAAATTCCATATAGAGTTCCCGAATAAAAATGGGATAAGCCATCCAAAAGCTATAACGATTCCAAGAAAAAAAGTAGTGACGAGGAGAAGACTGCTGTATTTAACGATGATTCGTTCCCATTTCGGGATTGGCTGTGTTTTCAATGTCAAAAGGGTTTGCTGTTCCTTTTCAACTATTAACGTATTTCCAAATAACAGCACTACTAACAAAATACCTAAGGCACTCCACAAGATCGTAGCACTCTCTTTTAGCACAAGCGCTGGAGATAACGGAAATTCCTCATCCACAAAAGGAAGTCCTTGCGCGAGAAGCCAGTCGTTCTTTTGAATAGCTTGCTCCCTCTTCTCCCCAACTAATGTAGAGAAGTCCCCATCAGCTTGCTCAAGTAGCGCTATCGCACTCAGGAACTCATGCTCAATAGCAGGAATTTTACCCCATTCTTCATTCTGAATAGCACCCCTCCACTTAAAAAATACGGTCCCGATTTCAATGATGTGCTCCATTTGCTGCATTTGCAGCTTATCTAGTCCACTCACTCCCTCTGTTGTCTTATAGTAGTGGTACAAGCCATCCGACTCATCTATATACGGCTGAATCGATTCTAAAGCGCGTTCTTTCATCTTTTCCTGTTGAGAGTAATTTTGCCAATAAATGAGTCCAACACAGAACAATACTGCAAATAACAACCAAAATAGCTTTTTCTGACGCCAAATTTTCTTGATTTCAAACTTCAATAGACTCATAGCACAACACCTGTTTGTTCAGAGAAAATTTTACGATACCGTTCCTCCGATCCAAACACTTTTTTCTCTATATCTTCTATGACAATATCCAGTTGTTCCAACTCATGCAAAATAACGTCGAGTGCAGCGTCTCTTCGGTAGACATGCAATCGTCCATCCACAATCTCAACAGGAATACCTGCCGCAACCAGTGCCTTTTCCGCCTTCTTCCAATCGCTTACCACTAGCTGATAACGGACCTGCTCAAATTCAGACATGTCTTCTTGAATCAAATCCCCATTTTTTAAAAACAGTATCGAAGAAGTCACACGGTCAATTTCTGCCAAGTTATGAGAGGACAGCAAAATGGCCGTTCCATTCCTATGTAACGACACCAACAACTCCCGGAAGCGAATCGCACTTGTCGGATCAAGACCGTTCAACGGTTCATCCAAAATGAGTAGCTTCGGCTTATTCACCACGGCCATCGCTAGCAACAGATGCTGCTTCATCCCAAGGGAATAATTTTTTACTTTCTTATTCAAATAGCTTGTGATGCCAATCTGATCCGCCGTATCCAACAGCTGTCGTTTCGGAAGTCCCTGCACATCCCCAATGAACTGCAAATGATCATAGCCCGTCAAATAATCATACAAAACGGTATGATCCTGCATAAAGGAGATGTCACGAAAAATATTCGAATTCCGATTACTCTTTCCTAAGACCGTGATTTCTCCTTTATCCGAAGGTAACAGATTCGTAATAATATTCAACAAAGTGGACTTCCCTGAACCATTTGGACCCACCAACGCTATGATCTTAGGCTCTTCAATGTCGAACGTAATCCCCTTCAATACTTGCTCCTTGCCGTAAGATTTGTAGATGTCTTTCACTGATAAAATCATAATAGCTCCCCCTTTTATAGACGTTCATCACTCTGACAAACAACGAGGATATTAAATATCTACAAAACATTGGACCTGTCGTTAATTCCCCCTGTCACTTTTCAACAAGCTATAGACAACCAAGTTATGTACATCCCCATTCAAATAGTAATGATCACGCAAAATCCCTTCCTTAACAAATCCCAGCTTTTCAGGTAAGGCTCTACTCCTACCATTATCTTCCGCACAACTAATTTCAATGCGATTGAGGTCTAATGTATCGAAGGCATACTTTATTAATTCATTAACACATCGTATGACAATGCCTTTTCCTTCAAATTCGGGTGAAAGCCAATAGCCAAAGCTTGTCTTCTTGCCTTGCCAATCGATGTCTGGAAAAGCTACCATTCCTACAAGCCGTCCTTTAAAGAAGATTCCAGCATTTATTGCCGTATTGGCTATATATTTATGTCCCCATCTGTCAATTGAATTTTGACAATCTTCAACAGTCTCTTTACTATCAATCCACGGAAGCCACTCTCTCAAAAAATCACGATTTTTGTCTATAATCGTAAATAGTTCAGTAGCATTATGCCGGGTTAATAATTTTAGTGTAAGATCCTCATCAACGTTATAATGAAACATTCATTTCACTCCTTTGTACTTGTTCTCTTCTTGAAAGCTGCTCCACACACTCTGGCGAACATACCGTCAATTTCACTATTGATTTTCCAAGGATGATATTTACAATCCATCACTAAAATAATAGGCACCATCCATTATATACCTGTATGTAGTCATACCATCAAAGGAACTCGGTAGCACTATTTGATCTACGGAAGGATCTTTACCGTTCCTACATATCGCAATGCCACTAATCGTATGGAAAAAAGCACCGAAACTAAAATAGATGACATCTTTATCTACCAGTGTATAATTACCTACGCCGGCAGACCGTTTTAATTTCTCCATTTTCTTCACAATTTCATCACTAGAAAAATGTTTTCCAATCGATATTTCACCTTCATCGTATGCTTGGAAAACTGCATCTGAAACTGCGTAAAAATCTTTTTGATAAAATCTGAATTTACCTTCTGCCTTTAAGGAAGGGACAAAAACAATGATAATTGTCATTGTTAGGGAAAATACAATCGCACGAACGATTTTCTCACTATCTTTTTCCCCATTACTTTTCACCACAATAGCGATTAACCAAATAGTAGGAATTACAACCAAAACCATTGCGAATAAATAAGCAAGAAATATCAAGGAGATGTCACCTTTTACAAATTTTACATATAAAAACAAGAAATCGCCTGCCCCTAACATAAGTAACGGAGTAATCATCCCCTTGAGATTCTCTTTCCCACAAATCAATACCATCGCTATTCCAAGTAATAATGTTAGTGTAATAATAATTGCTAAAGCCATATTTTACACCTCACAATATGTATTTTTAAGTAAAGCGTCCTATCCACTTATTTAAATTGTGCTTTTAAAAGATAAACAACATCATACTCGTCTAACTCACTCATATGACCCTCAATATCCTTATAAAAATCGGTGGATAGGCTACTCATGCCACTTTCATCACTTGAATAACAGATGCTTGCTAGTACTACTTCTCCATCTATCGACTTGCTTTCTTCTTGAAAGTCGCCCCATACACTTGACATTTTATCTACATCAGTTGCATTTTCATCAAAGCCACTTACCGAACCCGTGCTACCATTGCCACTAATTCCTATATTGAATGTTTGTTGCTTCTGCCTGCCATCTGCTTTTGAGGTTGCAAAAATAATCGTGCCATTTTCCTCTACGGGTGTTGATATAGAGCTTACTTTATCATTAACGAATTTCCCGAATTCATATTTTTCAACCCACACAGATACTACTTTGAATTCGCCATTACTATTGAAATCAAAAACAAATGACTTATCCGAAGTAATTGTTAATAGCGCATTCTCCCTCTCTGTTAACTCAACAGTTGAAATCGTATTTGATTGCGAATCGTTATTGACGCAAGCACTTAACACAAATACCGACAAGGCTACTACCCAAAATATTTTCTTCATGTTATTTGCTCCTTCAGCTTTTATTTCTTAGAAAATTTAAATATCCCTGTTAGGAAACATAACATGCCTAAAGCCCAAACAACTCCCGCAATGCCAATCTGAAGCGAAATCTCTTCAGATGCCATTGGGTGCTGATTATCGAAAGAAATCGCCTTTACGGAAAAGTATGCGGAAATTGAAGATAAAATGAAATGTAATATTGTACAGATGTATGGAGTGCTATTATTTCTATTTTTTATCCAAAGTAACAGCGTAGTGAATAGTGCAATTCCCATTACAATTGCGAAACCGCCTATTAACAAATCTATAACTCCTTCTTCTAATGCCATAAAATCCTCTCCTTCAACCAGCTTGTGCAATAAGAAAAAAGCTGTTGCAACGACTTTGTTAGCTGGGGCGTTATAGAATAATTTCAAACAAACTACGCATCCTAATAAAAAAGGAGATGTCATTTATTATGCGAAAAACGTTTCTTGCACTCGGAATTTTCATGATTGTTAACTCTTCAGCAACACCTATCTCAACTATCGCTCATGCGCAACCAGGAATTCCCGCCTACGCAAAGTGGGGAAGTCTCGCTATGCAAGAGACGCAATCCAAATATCCCCATGCAGCCATTATTGACTATCTACACGAAGGCCGCGAAGTAAAGGATGATTCGACAATTGAAAAGTTTAAGCTCTGGCTCAGAGATGGTGACCATGAATTCGGCGTTTTAGTCACAATTGAGTTTGCCACGAATACTGAAAAAGTGATTGCCATTACATTTCAGGAAACCTCCAAATAAGTGAGCACAAGCGGTGGCAATATGATCGTTAACGAAAATCACTTTACTAAAGATTTATCAAAATACTCCATTACCAGTATGACTAGCCCCAAAATCGCAAGCAATAAACCTACAATAAAAGGGAATCCTAAAAATAAACTATCAACAACCTCATTTCCATATCGCTTTGCCCCAAATATGGCATACCACAACTTTGAACCAGACCAACTGTTTATACTAGGAACATATAGTGCTGCCACCAAAATGATAGTTAGTGTAGTCAATAAACCCGCCATCATGATAAAACCACCAATAACTGTCCTTTTCATTGTTGCGCCTCCTTTCAACGTTATAACTATTTGACATGAATCGCCCTATTACTTTTTAGCTTCTTCGATGTACTTCAGATATAGCTAGCTATTTCTTCAATAAGAGTAGACAGACTTTAACTCTCTGCCAATAAAGTTAGCAGATACAGGGCTTAGTTCTAATTCTCTTGCCCATACAGAAAGCTGACCAATATGATGAATTTCATGAGTAATGATATGGTGTACTATTTCATCAACAGTATATGTATCTTCATCCCAAGGAACACTCACAAGCTCATTTTTAAATTCCTCTAAATTTAATTTTAAATATTCAGTTACTTCTTTTCGTAATGTATTTGAGAGTGATTTAACCTTATCAAGTGTATGATAATCAGCAAACTCAACGACGACATCTTCTTTACCTTGAATACTGCGAAGCCAGCTGTTTTCAACATCAATAATGTGAAAAAGCGTATATAAAATACTTCCTACTCCACCAGTTCGATCTTTTATCAACTCCTCTTTTGGTAGTTGATTACACCATTCAAACCATTCATCTCTTACTTGCCAGTTGTATTTAAAAAAATTGATCAATGGAAACACTCCCATCTATAATTGTTTATGACAATAAGAATTAGTTTTTGGCACTAGAATCTCTCTTTTTATCGAAATACCATGTATAGTTTTATAAAATTAACGGTTTTAAAGTGATGAAAAAACATTAAAAGCATTTAATACATCTTCACCTAATGGATGACCAAATTCTTGCGTTTTTAAAGGGAATACTCCTTCCTTTTCAAGTTGCTGCAAATATTTTTGAAATCCTGTATCAATCGCTTTCATATAGTCTTTCAGCTTAAATTGATAGTTAAATATACCTTCTGGATAATGACCTATATGTTTGATCAAAAGGTTTGTACCATCTCTAGAAAATAGATAATAATCAGAGTTTCCGTGACAATCCAATTGTGCCTCACTGATATCTCCCTTATATAAAGAAGAAAGCGTCCAGAAAAAATGAGGGATTGCAACAAAACCTATACCTGATTTAAAACTAAATGACTGCATGCCATCCGAAACGTCAAATTGAATATCTCCGCCATTGAAACGTATATCAATAGAGCACTTATAATTAGCATCCATAAAATCTACTTCCTTTTGGGTTCATCTATTATTTGCAATCCAACAACTTTAATCTATTCTTGATTTCCTTCAAAACCATAATTTCACGTTTTACCCATGGGTTATATTCGAAGCTACTCATACATTTTTCATTCTGCTCAATTGCCTCTTCAAGGACAACCCATTCCGGACTAAATTCCTGAGCGGACTCATAATCATCTAATTGTTGAGCGATTTTTTCATCGTTTATTAATTCACTCAGATAATAGTGCGAAGTCATTTGGAATAAAGCCGCGCTGTCATATTCATCAAATTTCCTTTCAATAACAGACCCTAGCTTTTCTTTAATGATACAGTTAACATATCCAGTTTCTTCTGCCACCTCTCTAATGAGACACTCCGAATGACTTTCCAGACCTTCTACCCCACCGCCTGGAAACTTATAATCTCCCTTATTTGTATGGATTAAAAGGATTTTATTTTTTCGTACTATAACAGCTCTGATAGCTTCTCTATAATTCACCTTACTATCGCCTTCAATTTGTTGTTCTTCCATCACGTTAGTAAAAATCATATTTCCTCCTCAGTGGTACTATTATTTTTATTGGACAACTTTTTATATAAAAATATTATAAATCCCAAAATAACGGCGACTCCTATGATTGACAATAAACTGAAATCAAGAGATATAATCTTACCAAAAACAACTTCATCTTGAAGGATCACCACTGTATCGTCACTATTCGGTTAATAATTCCTCGTTTTTATATAACCAACTACTAGCATACTTACTATGAAAATTACATGAATTGCAAGAGAACCAATAACTGCTTGAAGAATGACCTTCATATGGATTCCCCTCCCAATCCATCTTTTCCGAACACTTCGCATGGTTTACTTCACCCAATTCGGAATCAAATCACCAAAGTACTTACCGATTTTCTCAACCTCGGTCATGATACGACGTATCCCGACTTCGGATAAAAACCAATTTTCCTTGGTTATTCCGTACCTATCTACCACAGGCGAAACCAGAAACTCGGTTCCTCTTGGAAATTCAGATTGATAACATAATAATGCGCGGCGAGCATGCCCTGCTTTACAAACAATGATTACTTTATTCGGTTGTATGCCTGCTTGTTTTAGAACCTCCAACGAAAAACGAGCATTTTCCAACGTATGCTGTGCTTGATTTTCCTTTAAAATGGCGTCTGTTGGCACTCCGTTTTCAATACCAATATTCCGTAAGAAATTCCACTCAGTAGTTCCTACATGCGGTTTATATCCACCAGATGGTAGTATGTATGGTGCAAATCCCTGCTTATGTAAAGAGGCAGCTTTCTCCATTAGTTGAGGATGGTTAGCACCAGGCACTAAAATGACATCTGCTGGAACAATTTCAGTTTCCACAAAAATAAAGTCGGTAATGCAATCAAATGGATACGTCATTTTTTCCTTCCTTTCTAGTACAATTGAACCTGCTCAAAATGTTCAACTATTGGAAACGGATCATAAAAATGATGTAGCTTCTTTTTCCATTGCTGATACTCGTTGGACTGTCTAAATCCTATCGTATGGTCTTCCAACGTCTCCCACTGAACCAATAGTAAATATTTCCCTTCGATTTCCATACAGCGCTGTAATTGGTGAGATATGTAGCCTTTCATTGAAGAAATCATTTCAGAAGCATCACGAAATGCTTCTTCATATTCCGCTTCCATTCCTTCCTTAACTTGCAGCATAACCGCTTCCAATATCATACAATTTCCTCCTAATCAAAAAAATCACCAAAGCACGATTGACGTTAGCGTTTAAATCCGCCTTCTGCATGAATAATCTGACCTGTAATCCAATCCGCGTCATCACTCACTAAAAATTTAATCATTTTTGCTACATCTTTCGGTTCACCTATTCTGCCAAAAGGAAACCTTGGCGTTAATTCAAGTTTAATGTCCTCTGTCATCCATCCCGTATCGGTTGGACCTGGATTAACGGCATTGACCGTTATTCCTAAAGGAGCTAGTTCAGCTGCCAATGTAATGGTTAATGCATCGACTGCACCTTTCGTCGTTGCATAGGCTAATTCGCCAGGCATGGGGCCTTGAAATTGACCCGACGTCATATTGACAATCCTTCCACCAGATTTTTTATCAAAATTTTGAGCAAATTTACTACTTAATAGTGTTGTTGCACGAACATTTACCATGTAATGTTGATCTAATTCTTCGGCAGTTAAGTTTAAAAAATCGTTATTCGTTGAATATGCTGCGTTATTTATCAAGATATCGGGATCACCCAGCTGTTCAGAAACGTTGCTGAAAAGTTGCTCAGGTGCATCATTTCGTGTTAAATCCAGCTCCATACACGATACCATAACCCCTTTATGTACTAATTCCTCTTTTAACTTCATTGGCTCGTCTACATGAATGCTCCAAGGCATTTTCTTATCATATTCCGTCCAATAAGTGAAAAATATATGATACCCCTCTTCAGCTAACTCCTTACAAATAGCCGCCCCAATCCCCTTTTGACGACTGACACCCGTAATAACAGCAATTTTCCCTTTTAGATGATTCATAAAAACATCTCCCCTTTTTATTCATACTGAATATCCTTTATTCAACTATCCTACCGACTTCTTCTGTATATAATGTATTCTTCTTTCACTAAAGCACTCGTTACTTGAAAAAGGACTTTGATGGTAACGAAGAAATTAGTAATTATTTCTCTGAAGAGTCTTTGTACTTCTTCTGTTCTTCTCTCACAAAGTTAATAGCCTTTTCAACAGTTAATATATTTTCCTTGTGCCAATTTCTACCCATTTCTCTTACCAATGCGTGAACCATTCCGATTCTACTAACAATTGCTACATAATCAAGTAATACACTTATTACGCCATCTTTTAATCCTAATAACTGTAAATCCTTAACAAGCTTTATATCATCCTCGGTAACAGTATCGTAGTGTTCTTTAATAAAATCAAAAGGTATTGTAGATTTCGTCTTATTAATATACCAGTCATCGGGTGTAGCTTTGAATTGTTGTTCGCTCCATTCCTTTATTGTTATTCCGTGTATTTCCTTAAAACGTTCTTCTGGTGTCTTACCGTGTACTACTCTATTATTTGTGCTTTTGAAACGTTTTTTGTCTTTCATTATCCTTTCACCCTTAATGTTCGTTTTTATAATTACAATTTTTTTATTTCTCCAAAAGTAATTTTCATGCTGGGGGCGTATAGTAAAGAGGAATCCATATTAAATACTTGTGAAAACAGCAGTTCGGCCTCATATTGTTCCTGTCCATCCTTCGATGTAACCCCACGTTTTATCAAACCTTCAATAAACTGTTCTTTATTTACAGGTTCTCCACCTACCCCTTCTTCTTTAAGCGAATAAAACAATTTTTGCTTATCTTGTTGATTCATATTGGGATGGAGGAAGTTTACCTTATCACTGACTCTGCACTCGATGTTCTTCACGCCCAATTCATATAGATAATTAGGCACTTTCGCTCCAACATTTCCATCTTTTCCAGTTTTATTTGTACTCTCTTCGAATAACTTCTGTAGAATACCAAGTGGAACAATTTGTGATTGTTTATACCCTTCAATTTCGTATGATGACATACCTGAAATCCAGTGTGGTTCAAAACAAATTATTTTTCCATCGTTAACAATAGAATTTACCATCCTTTGAAGCATCTCTTTCGGTTCGGACATGTGTAATAAAAAAGCATGGCAAACAGCAATGTCATACTTATTCTCTAATTCAATCTCATTAGTATCTGCTACAAAGAATTCAGTTTCATACGGAAGATTATGAAAGGACTCTATCGCCTTATTAATAAGTTCTTGCCCTTTATCTATCCCTGTATATTTGGATCCTTGCGGTAAAATAGGTAATAATTTGAGCCCTAAGTATCCATATCCACAACCAAAATCAATGATGTGTACTGGTTTAGAAATCTTCCAAACGAATTTCACTAAAAACTCTAAATAGTCATCGTTATAATATAAATCTCTCGTTCTTTTGAGGTATTCCAGTTGGGTATCCCAATAATACTTCTCCATTTAAGTTTCCCCTTCATTTCGTCTACGCTTAATTCTTATAATACTCATAAAGATTAAAGCCCGAATAGTTAACGTAAAATCCATCCTTAATTAAATCGTAATCCTCTGAATCAATGGCAAACCCAAATGATGAACCAGGTCCTCGGCCAGTTTGATGACCTACTTCAATTATTTCATTATTATTGTTATAAAAATGAAAATCCGTATGAGAGGAGTTAGAGGTAAATGACCCATTCTCGTTAATGATCAAATTGTACATAAAGCTTCCCTTGTGATAATTCATATTGTACGTAGTTTCAAAACTGAAATAAATATCATCCCCTCTATTTAAAACATTATCCAATATAATATTTGTATTATTTTTACTCGTCACTTCTATCGCATACTTTTTTCCGCTAGCGCCATTAGCAGGTATCCATTCAGGCTTAATATAAAATTCAACAGCCTCTTTATCTTTAATTAGATTCAATGTATAGCCATCACGCTCAGTTACATTTTTAAATTTCCCAGCATTCGAATAGTTTTTATAAAAAAATAAATAGCTCCATGAAACACAAAACCCAAGAATTACTATGGACAAATAAATTCTTTTTTTTGTCATTTTGCACCTCTTTCAGAATGCCTCCCTATGAATTTGAAACTATAATTCATAGGGAGGCATTTTTTTGCTGGAAATAAAATAGTATAGAAAAAGTACTAATCGCTAAAAGCAAGAAGCTGATCCCTATAATAATTGGAATAAATATAAATGCATTTATTAAACTCTCCGAAGTTGTCCATGATCCACCGGCATTGATTCCCGAAAAGTTGATCGCATTTTGTTCACCGCTACCGCCTATTATCAAAAACAACAAACCTAACAAGAAAAATCCACTCGGAATCTCAAACGATTTCAATTTCTTTTTCCCCACACCTTTTCACCTCTTTAACCAAATCATACCATTCCTCACAAGCTAACGGTTCAATTATTCAGTGTTTTCTCAATAACACCATACCGATTTTCCTTACCCATCCACGAACTTGCATCACGCCACTTTAGACGTGTAGCTGCGATCCAACTAGTTGAATCAAATGTTTTATCTCCGGGCTTCCAGTCACCCTGATCCAACCAATAAAAAAAGTCATTATGTAAAAGAAGCGATGCATCATAAATGATAGAGTCATAGTTTTCTGGGCTCGGTAAAATGTGAAACTGGGTAACCCCCTCGAATAATAATTCAATAGCAGAAGGGTTACGAAACTGCCTTTGGAAAAGGATTCGCACATTCGTATCCAAACCTGATGGCACAGCCATTGATAGCTCTTCATTCACATAACTCTCTGTCGACATATATAGCTCTTTCAAACAACTATCATGAAACCATCCAAACGTGTCCATCATATTTTTGATATCCTTTTGATCCTTCACTTCAAGCCAGCCCATTGGATAACACCCTCTTTATAATTTTTACGCAATCATTATTTTACACAGTCCTATCCAACTTAAGTTCAAACTGCGGATTAGTGACATACTCCATATAACGTACATGTCCATCAAAGTCCAAATAAGCTTGATAACGAGTACGAGTAGCTGGTGCCGTAATCATATCAAGCACTTTATCCTTTGCAATCCATCCACTTTCTGTTGTTTCTTCCGAAATACCTAGTTCTCCGCCCACCGGCTTGCACACAAAATCGAACATAACTTTGGTAGGAACATCCGTGACACCGTCATACCATTTATACATCCCTGTGTTGGAATAAACGCCAATCAAATGGGCAACAACCACGTCTATTCCACTTTCCTCTTTTATTTCCCTACTAAGTGCATCCATTAGATTTTCTCCAACTTCCACTTGCCCCCCAGGAAATACCCATCCACCATCGATTGTCTTCACTAATAGAATATTTCCATGTGTATCTTCTACGATGCCACCTGCGGCTACAATATGTGTTGGCATGATCATTGTTATCTCTCCTAAACATAAATTTATATAAAACACTTCGAACAGAAATAGGTTCCCAAAATCTTTGGATTCCCAGCGAATTTATCATTGTCCGATTGAAGACACTTACCTCAAGACATGTGAAAGGCGTAGCTCAATAACTAAACGATGGTTTGGTGTCCGCAGGAATCCATCACTTCAAGCGTTAGCTATATGAAGGTAGTTCAATGCTGTTTCATTTGAGTTATTCTCTGTCGCTGAACAGCCCATAAAAATAACAAGTACGAATACTACTATTCCTAGTGTCAGTTTATTCAACTTTTTTTAAATATCGCCCGCGCCCGTATAGTAGATTTCAAAAACCTCCATTTTTTACAATCCACCATTCGATGTTAATACTTCATTGTGGATAATTTCCTTTATTTCATCATTTCCAATGGCTCCATTATGGAATGTATTAGAATCTGACCAATACAGTTGCCTAAATGAAGTACCATTATTCAATTCAATCTCCAAAAACACGCGAGTACCTTCTAACTTATTTCGATCAATTAGTGACTGTACATCTTCTAATTTTAATGCATAAAACGCGGCTAGGAATTTATCCTTAGAAGACTGTGGGAATGTATGCATCCTCTTTCCATCTTCGGTGCTTTCAATATAGATATTCTTCACCAACTTATCCATAGGGTAAAGTTCCCCTGCCGCTTTCGCCTGTTTATTTGTATTCGCTACATATACATCATCATTTGCAGCAACAATCAAGGAAGTGGGATATCCTTTTATTTCATAAATAATTGTTCCTTTTTTTAAAAATGCCGCATCACCATTTTGCATCTTGTGATTACTACATGCACTGTCAGCCATTTCATACGTCACTTTGCCAAGCTCCCTACCTTTGTCAATTATTAGAGGAAGAATTTCATCCACTGGCTCTGGAAAATGATGCTCGTATTTTATATCATCAATCATCAGCATATCCACCCACTCAATTTCTGCATCAGGACACACTTTACCGATTTCTATAAGAGAATTGGGATTACTACAAGCAGATAGCAGCAAAGCGAATACCAAAATAAATATACTTTTCCTGAAAATCGTCATCCTAACACCTCTTGGTTATTAGACCTTTTATCCCGAATACAAGTTACAACATTCAGTTTTATTAATCTCAATGTTGAAAGATGACAAAAACTTATAAAGGTAAATTCATCGCAACTGCTCTTAAATTAAACCCCATTTTTTCGTAAAGTTTAATAGCTGGATTCCCTGCGAATGCACTAAGACGTACTTCAGAGTAACCATCTTGTCTTAGATGATCAATAGCAGTTCTCATTAGCCGTTTAGAAATTCCATTCCCTCTGAATTCTTCTATAACAAACAGTTCAAAAATAAATCCATTCATCTTATCCGTAAATTCGTCTTTACTTGCCCCTATAAAAATCCAGCCCATCAATTCATCGTTCTCTGTTGCTATTAAATAATAGCTCCCCCTCTCTAATAATGGCTCAACAAGCCGTTTAATTTTTTCATTTGTAGGCATTACTTCACCCAATGTGCCATCAAATATAGCTTGTGGAGAAAGTGATAAAACCTTTGCGAATTCAGAATCAGTAGGTCTTCTAATATCCATTAATAAAATCAGTCCTTTCCATATCTGTCAATAAAATTTGGCATAATAGCCTAGTAATCTACTTTTGATTACGTTTTTCTGGCGTTACAGTACAATTCTCACGAAAGCGAAATAATCATCGATACCAAGCAATTGCGTTTCGATCAATCTCCGATGCAAGCAGTTCTTTTCCTTTGATATACAATTCAATATCATCGGGAAAGCGTTGAGCCAACTTCACCTTTAACTCCCCATATTCCTTAGCAACTTCAGGATGTGCTCGTAAATAATCCCGAAATGCAAGATGTCGGTTAATTTCTGAATTCCCCCATGCATACATATGGACATGATGCGTTCGATCATCTCCCCCTTTTTGAAAATATCGACGACCAGATATGCCGTTTTCTCCTTTGGGTTCATAGCCAATGGCGATCATTGCCGAATTATAGTCATTCACTCGATGTATGTCCTTTACAACAGGCATCATGTCAATGATTGGCTTTGCCTGCAGCCCGCTCACGGACGTGCTCCCTATATGATGTATGTCAATTATTTCAGCACCGAAAATCTCATACAAGTTACGAGACTCTTCTTCAAACATTGAACCCCATTGCCCATCATAATGCTTAACCTCAACTTTTCTCATTCGAAACTACACTTCCTTTTCATAGCTTTCCAATCAACGCTTGCACAGTCGTCAAAGAGCTATTGATCGAAATTAAAGGAATGAAAAGTGCGATAATCAGATTACTTTCCCAAATAGCGCGCCACCATTTCATTCCCTCGCGCAATTTGATTATAAGCATACGAATTGATATACTACTTGCCGTAAACAGCATCCATAAAAAACTTTTTTGTCTCTCGATTTGATCGCTTAGATACTCATTCTTCCATACATCATCTTCAGAAAACACTACAGTCGTCTTATCTTTTTCCATCCCAATTAGATTAAATGATTGCACAGTGACACGATCTTTTTGCTGCGAAACAATTTCATAGCCATTCGGTAAAAACGAAGCCTTGTATACCGCAAGATAAGACACAGAAATCACAATTACAATAAATAAGATAAAGGCAGAAACCTTTTTCAACTTATCTATAACGGAAGAATTCATTTTCTACTTGCCTCCTTTATTGAACAAAATAAGCAATCGTAAACAACAACATAATGATGAAGCCTATGCCCGACCACACTAAAAAGAGTCCACTAATCGTGAAAAACGCAATTTCATAAAGCTTATTCCACCCATTTTTATGGACAGTCAAATCTATCGCCCCACTTCAATCAAATAATGTTTGCTTATGAGGGTCCCTTGAAAATTCAAAAAGGGTTTTGATTTGTGACTCCACTACTCTATTAGCCGACAGACTTGGGATATCGCTTTCGGAAAAAAACTGGATAGCACTCGTTTCGCTCCCCGTCATCGGCTGTCCTCCAATAATTTCACATTGGATAAATAGCTTATAATAATGAAAAAGCTCAGGTGGGTGCGGATGTTTGTTTTTATCTATTTTTGGAAAGAAAACTCTCACTTCAATCACGTACAGGGCATGGCCCGGTGATAAGGGGAGGATAAATTTTGGTTGGATGACAGTCCAAAACACTAGCTTTAAAGGAACGTATATTCTATAATCAACTTAAAGTTCCTTTGAAGCGAGGTGAAAGTCCATGATGATTAACAAAGCCTATAAGTTCCGTATCTATCCAAACCAAGGCCAACAGGTCCTCATTGCTAAAACAATAGGATGTAGCCGTTTTGTCTTTAATCACTTTTTGGATAAGTGGAATCACTCCTATAAAGAAACAGGTAAAGGACTAACTTATGGTACTTTTTCAGCCGGCCTCCCTTTGTTGAAAAAGGAGTTATCCTGGTTAAAAGAAGTGGACAGCATCGCCCTTCAATCATCTGTCCGCAACCTTGCAGATTCGTTTGACCGTTTTTTTAAGAAGCAAAACAAGCCACCCCGTTTTAAATCGAAAAGAAATAACGTCCAGTCATACACAACAAAACAGACAAACGGTAATATCGTGGTTATCGGAAACACCATTAAACTTCCTAAATTAGGGTTTGTTAAACTAGCAAAAAGCCGTGAAATTTCAGGGCGTATTATGAATGCGACAATTAGACGGACGCCAAGCGGGAAATATTTTGTGTCCATTCTTGTTGAAACAGTAGTTTGTGAGCTACCTAAAACCAATACTTCCGTCGGAATTGATGTAGGTCTAAAGGATTTCGCCACTCTGTCAGATGAAACCGTCTATAAAAACCCGAAGGTCTTTCGCACATTAGAAAAAAAATTAGCCAAAGCACAGCGGATTCTTTCAAGAAGAAAGGAACAAGCCATCCGGCAAAAAAAACCTTTACATGAGGCGAAGAACTATCAGAAACAACGAAGAATAGTCGCTTGTATTCATGAAGAAATTGCAAATAAAAGAAATGACTACTTGCATAAAATCTCTACCGAAATCATCAAAAACCACGATGTCATCGGAATTGAAGATTTGCAGGTATCAAACATGATGAAAAACCATAACTTAGCCAAAGCAATCAGTGAAGTAAGTTGGTCACAGTTCCGCATAATGCTTGAATACAAAGCGAAGTGGTACGGGAAGACAGTCATCGCTGTGGCTAAAAACTTCCCATCGAGTCAGCTCTGTTCAAGCTGCGGCTATCGTAATAAAGACGTTAAGGATCTCGGTTTGCGTGATTGGGTGTGTCCCAAATGTACTACGCGTCATGACCGAGATAGTAACGCAAGTATCAATCTTGAAAAAGAAGCTATCAGACTTCTAACCGCAGGGACTGCGGGGCTAGCCTAATCAAAACTTTCGGTTACGAAGGTGTTCTTAGGAATCTCCCACCTCTAAATGGAGTGAAGGGCGGAGTAGTTCAACCCACACTGCAAGCAATTTCGTCGGAACCGCGTCATAGCCTGATTCTTCTTTGATTTCCTTGATAATATTTTCAGCCGCAGACAGGCCAATATCGCAAAAGCCGCCTGGCAATGACCATCGATCATCGATTTTTTCTTTGATCATTAGGATCTTATCATCTTGAAAAATGACGCCCCGTACATCCACTTTAGGCGTTTGATAGCCTGTGTCATTTAGAAATAAATCCTTAATTTTTTGCATCTCTAATCCTGTGTGTTCAGCCATGATTTCTGCGCTAATCATGCGCAATTCTTCATAGCGTTCAATATCGTAAATATCCTTTGAAAAGGCTAAGCCCGATTGTGATAAGGCTTGAATACGTTGTGCCCATTCCAACCATTGATAACTCATGACGTACACCTGCTTTCATTGTTTGATCTATTATGTAGACGATTCACCTAACGCCAAAGTTACAAACTTTTCTTTTTATTGAGATAATAAAAAAGGGCTGAATTTTATCGATTTCAGCCCTTTAAGCTACTCGTATAATTCGATAATCTATGAAGATCTTCAAAAAGATTTTGATAAGCATTTATCTCCCAACCAATCAAAAGGGCGAAAATTAGCATATACACGGTCACATACCACTTAAAGTTTTTCTCTTGTCTCAATGATGAATAAAACAAACCGAAAATCCCTGCTATAAAAAAGGAGATGATGAGAATGTCATGTACCCACAAACTTTGGGCTTGAATAATTGGCAACATCACATCTCGTAATGGCTGTAGTATTTGTGTTGAATCGTCTTCTCTAATCTCCACATCATAGGTTTTCTTGTTCAAAAAACCTTCTTGAATGGTCAAGACCGTTATTTCTTCATCTAAATTGTACGAATAGCCAGTTAAATTAAAGTTGGTTATTTCTGTGAAAATAAAGAGTGTGGTGAACGATAAATAAAAAATAAGAAGAGACAACGACACTGATTTACTAATAAGCTTTTCTATAGTAAAATCCCTCCCATTAAAAACACTTTTAAATCTATCCTATGCCACAAAGTTATTTTCTGCGAAACATACCTTACAAGGTTTTATTGCCTACATATTGTTCAACATATTCCTCGTAATCCAGTACCTCAATGACATCCGACCAGTTCAAAACAGTCCCAACGAAATCTCGGATGTCCAACCCTTCCATCTCATACGTTTCATCCGTACTAACAGTTCCTGTTGCATTTTCGATAAAGGTCACTTCATAGCCTCTGTCAAATGCAGAAATGGCGGTGAACATACAGCAAAATTCGGTATTAAAGCCTGTTATGAATAGATGCTTCACGCCTAATTCTTCTAATATAGTAGCCAAATTTGTATTAAAGAAGGAGCTAGGCGTTTGTTTTTCAACGATACAATCAGCGTATTCTTTAAGTGAAGGATGTAGCTCAGAGCCAACAGAACCTTTGTGCAACGGACTTTCCTCAGCATCATCAAAATGTCTAACGAAAATAACAGGTTTATCCTGGCTTTTAAAATCTTTAATGATCGTCTCCATGTATGCTAATTCCTCTTGAAAATCTCCGAGATTCACAATACCATTTTGAACATCAATGACTAATAACGCTTGCACTTCCAATCACTCCTTTTTTTCATATAGACGAACTTCTACATAAGATGCTACTTCTCCTGCCGATTAACTGAAAAGAGTGAATTTCGCAAGCAAGATACACCTCTATCCCCTTGTCCCTTTGCTATACTGATAGTGAAAAGGACTTGGGAGGTTGAAAAACATGACTAAATTATTTGAACCATTTACAATACGTAACACGACGTTCAAAAATCGCATCGTTATGGCACCGATGTGTATGTATTCGAGTCTGAATGAGGATGGTCAAGTTGAAGATTGGCATAAGATTCATTATGCTACACGTGCGGTTGGGCAAGTTAGTTTGATTATTGTTGAAGCGACGGCTGTACAGCCTGCTGGACGAATTTCAGCGCAGGATCTCGGCATTTGGAGTGATGATCATGTGGAAGGATTAGCAGAAGTAGTTCGTTTGATGCAGCAGCACGGGGCCAAGACGGGCATTCAGTTAGCACATGCTGGACGAAAGGCAACAGTAGAAGGCGATATTTACGCCCCATCGGCTATTGCGTTCAGCGACAGCTATCGAACACCTGTTGAGATGACGATAGAGGATATTAAGGAAACCGTGCAGGCGTTTAAAGAAGGAACCATCCGTGCGAAAAAAGCAGGATTCGATGTCATTGAACTCCATGCAGCACACGGCTATCTACTTAACGAGTTTCTTTCGCCTTTAACCAATAAACGAACGGATGCGTATGGTGGCTCAGCAGAAAATCGCTATCGTCTATTGCGCGAAGTGATTGATGAAGTGAGGGCAGTTTGGGAGGGTCCCCTGTTTTTACGGATTTCCGCGCATGATTACGCAGACGGTGGCATGACAGCAGACAGCTATGTGGCCATGGCACAGTGGATGAAAGCTCAAGGTGTCGACCTGATTGATGTTAGCTCAGGCGCAGTTGTCCCGGCTGCCATCGATGTATTCCCTGGCTATCAAGTTCCATTTTCAGAAACGATCAGGGCAGGTGCTCACATCGCAACTGGCGCGGTAGGTTTGATTACAACTGGTATCCAAGCGGAGGAAATCTTGAAAAATGGACGTGCGGATGTCGTGTTATTGGCGCGCGAATTACTGCGGGATCCGTACTGGGCTTATACGGCTGCGAAAGAGTTAGGTGTGGAGATTGAAGCACCGAAGCAGTATGCGCGGGGTTGGGTGTATTAATATAGTAGGAATAGAAAACCCATGAAGAGATTTTTCGTGGGTTTTCTCGCATTAAATAAAATAGTGAAACTACTCAAATCCTCCTATCTCACGGAGAAAATGGTACAAAATACCTAAACATCAAACCAATAAATGCAAAAAATGAAACTGTACATATGCAGATTAAATGAAGTAAAATCATAACAATTTTCATTTTACCTTTCATGTAAAATGAATAAATGAAGCCAACTACCGGATTTAACATCAAAATAATTAACATAATAGGAATAAGGATTTTACCAATCACATGGATAATCCTTGCATCAGAACTGGCGAAATTTAGAAAGCCTACAAATGCTAAAAAGATAATAATTGTCGCCAATAAAGAAGTGAATGACACCTTAGGGGCATTTTTGAAAAAAGTTTTCATAGAAGCCTCCTCTCTCTTTGCTTAATTTATTATAACTTATATTTCTCTACATGGTAATTAGAGATAACAGCGAAATATGAAGGAAGAAGTTGCAATCATATCGAATATTGTTATGACGAATAAAAACTATCTATTCAAATTACGTATGAAAAGGAATGAAATCCATGCAAAAGTTAACGGAAAGTACGCAGCAAGTACAAGACAAGCTACAAGAATTAGGTCACGCGAATGAAGTTGTCTTGTTGACAGATAGTGCACGAACGGCGCAAGAGGCGGCAGATGCCTTGGGGTGCGAGGTAGCGCAGATTGCCAAGTCAATTATTTTTCGATTAAAGAGCACCAACGAACCACTGTTAGTTGTGGCCAGCGGCGTTAATCGGATCAATGAGCAATTAATTGCCAAGCAATTAGAGGATAAATTGGGGAAAGCGGATGCTGATTTTGTTCGTGAGACGACGGGATTTGTCATTGGTGGAGTGCCACCATTAGCGCATAAGAACCCTGTACGTACCCTGATTGATGAAGATTTGTTTCAATATGACAACATTTGGGCTGCTGCTGGACATCCGAAAGCGGTGTTTCAATTGACGCCTGATGAGCTGGAGAGTATGACTAAGGGACAAGTTATGGCAGTGAAATAAAAGGAATTGAAAGAGGGACCCTTATCGTTGTGGAATGTCAATTCAACGAGGCAAAGGTCCCGAGATGACAATAACTCTGCCCAATTGATCGATAACTTTACGGAATTGATCGATAACTTTTTTGCAAATGATCGTTAACTACTGCGAATTGATTGATATCCTCCGCCAATTGATCGATAAGTTTCCAATGGTGTTTGTCGAGGGATGGAAAGCGTTTTTTTCGAAATGAAACTGGGGCTATCCACGAAAACTTACTTTCTGGACAGCCCGTACTTCTATTGGTTTATAAACGCATTATCACCGCCAAACCATTCCTACTCCCGAATCACTGCCCCATCTTTCCATTCAAATCGCGCAAAGTCTTCCGCGATGTACAACGAAGGGAAGATAGCTTCCCCTTGTTCCTTGAGCTTCGCCACATCACTCGGCATGAAACGTGCACTAATATGGTTGGCAATTAGCGTTGTCACACCTGCTTCTTGCGCCGTTCGGGCCGCATCGCCAATCGTCGAATGTCCGTACTCTTTCGCTAAGTTGCCTGTATCCATATCGAACGTTGCCTCATGGATAAGAATGTCTGCGTCTTGCGCTAGCTCAACTGCCGCTGCGCAGTAACTTGTGTCGCCTAGAATGGCAACCGTAAAGCCATCCTGCGGTTCGCCGGTAACATCGTGACTGCGCACAATCCGTCCGTCGTCCAACGTCACATCTTCCCCGTCTTTTAGCTTTTTCAACAGCGGTCCATTGGGCACTCCAGTTTCTTTTACCTTGTCGATGAGCAATTTTCCAGGTAGCGGCTTTTGTTCAATCCGATAACCTAGACATGGAATGACATGCTGTAAGCTGTTTGCAACAACCAAGAATTCATCATCCTCAACAACAATGCCTGCCTCAATTTCATGAATTTGCAGCGCATAGTTCAAATGGGTGTTGGTAATACGTAGCGTCGTTTCCAACCATTCTTCAAGACCCGCTGGCCCATAAATATCGAGCGGTTCATTGCCTCCAAGAAATGACCGCGAGCCGATTAACCCAGGCAAACCAAAGATATGATCACCGTGCAAATGTGTTATAAATATTTTGCCGATTTTCCGCGGCTTTAATGAGGTATGTAAAATTTGATGCTGTGTTGCTTCTCCGCAATCAAACAGCCAGTAGCCTCGCCCTTCGGCAGACAAATTCAAAACAACGGCTGATGTATTGCGCATTTTTGACGGCATACCTGCACCCGTTCCTAAAAATTGCAGTTCCATAACGAAGTCCCTCCTTTCATATGTTGCCCCGCCTAACCGAACCAGGACCAAATTTCTGTTCTAACTGTGACAACAAATTATCCATTTTTTCTTCTTTGGCATGTTTTTCAAAATTATAAAATGATAGCTGCTCATGCAGTTCTTGCATTGGAATGACATTCGATACCGTAATGCCGAGCAAACGAATCGGCTCACCATCCCAATACTTGTTAAATAAATTCGCAGCTTCTTTATAAATATCTTGCTCTTTATATAGCGGATTTAACACAGTTCGACTACGTGTCTGATTGCGCCAGTCTGCGGTGCGCAGTTGAATCATGACGACTGTTCCTGCAAGCTGTCTGTTATCGAGCCGCCTCGCCACACTTGCTGCAAGTTTGCTGAAAATTTCGAGACAGGCATCTTGATCCGTTTCATCAATCGCTAATGTCGTTGAACTACCAACACTTTTCCGCTCTTCTGCCGCTTCTGGGTCAACCACTCGTTCATCTATGCCATTTGCGCGTTGCCGAAGGCGCAAGCCGTTTTTGCCAAGTGTAGCTTTGATGTTGATTTCATCTGAAACAGCAAGGTCACCAATGGTCTCAATACCGATTGCCTGCAATTTCTTCTCTGTACTTTTGCCAATGCCATGCATATCAATCACGGGAAGCGGCCATAGAATAGCTTCGACTTGCCGCTTGCGTAAAATCGTAATTCCCATCGGTTTTTTCATGTCCGATGCGGTTTTAGCTAGAAACTTATTCGGTGCAATGCCAATGGAGCATGGTAAATCAAGTTCTTGCAACAGGCGTCGTTGCATGTCGGATGCGATGTTGACGGCATCGGTTAATCCCCCAATGGTGGTTATATCAATATAAGCCTCGTCAATCGACACTGGCTCCACAAGATCTGTATAGGTGCGTAGCAAGTCGAAAACAGCGGTTGAGGCCGTTCGATATTTTTCGAAATCGGGCGGAACGATGACTAAATCTGGACAAAGGCGTTTCGCTTCTCCGACAGTCATAGTTGTATAAATGCCCAGTGCCCGCGCTTCGTACGAGCAAGTGACCAAAATACCTCGACGCTCTTTTGGGTTGCCTGCAACGGCCATCGGAATACCTTTTAAAGATGGGTCATGCGCTTGTTCGACAGAAGCGAAAAAACTATTCATATCCAGATGTAAAATCACTCTTGCAGTCGACATCACGTCACTTCCCTTCCTTATAGGACCCTCATTATTTTTCAAACCCGCCTCGGCGTGTTTGTGTCCAGATTTTGAATTGAGCTTGTGCCCGCAGGATGCGGTGAACTTAGGTTGCCTTCCTAAACTCTCTTTAAAATCTGTGACATCCTCCGGAGACTTATCAGGGAGGAATTGTACTTCATTCCTCCTAATTCAGCAGGGATTTGCTGAGTAAAGGTAAAAACCGGACAGATGACACTGCCCGGTTGTAAAAATTATTGTTCTTGCGCTAATTGCCCTTGAACATATTCACTGATTTCTTCCATCCCAGCAAGTGTTCTGGATAAAATTTCAGGATCGACAACTGTAATCATACGGTCTTCCAAATTGGCAACCGTTGTGAAATACTGTGTTCTTGAATAAGCCATCAGCCCTGCGGATGTCATAAGGTTTTCTGGAATATCCAAAATTTCTTTGGCATCCAAAACAAGCATTCCGATAAATAAATTCTCGGTTTGAACGACAACGACACGCGCATCCTCGTGTCCTTTTGCGCTATTGCCATATAAAATTTGTTCAAAGTCTATAATGGGAACAAGTTCTCCACGGATACGCATCAGCCCTAGCATGTACTCAGGTAGATGAGGAATTTGATTTACTTGTTCTAACCGTTCGATAGATACAACCGATTCGACGGCAATTGCATATTCCTCATTGCCACACTGGATAACAACTGCTTTTAAATCAGCCATTCCTTACGCCTCCATTTGACCATTCGCTGTGACACGAACGATCTCCAGTAATAATTCAGTGAGCTTATTCAATTCTTCAACGGGCATACGCTCGTTTTTCGTATGGATTTCTTCGTAGCCGACCGATAATGTCACTGTTGGAATGCCTGCGCCGTTGAAAATATTGCCGTCGCTTCCCCCACCGCTTGTCATCAGTTCTGGTGTGCGTCCTATGTTATGGATCGCTTGCATCGCAATTTGAACCACTTCTGCATCTTCTGTGAAACTAAATCCAGGATACATGATTTGGACGTCTGTTTCAGCTTTTCCGCCCATTAGCTCAGCTGTGCGTTCATATGTACGTACCATATGCTCCGTTTGTTCCTTCAATTTATCAGGGTTAATAGAGCGTGCTTCCGCCAAAATATGCACTTCATCACAAACGATGTTTGTTGCTCGTCCACCTTCAAAGCGTCCGATATTCGCTGTTGTTTCCGCATCAATGCGTCCAAGTGACATCGCCGCAATCGATTTTGCCGCGATGTTAATAGCAGAAACGCCTTTTTCAGGTGCTACACCCGCGTGTGCTGTTTTGCCATAAATTGTTGTTAGCAATTTTGCCTGATAAGGGGCCGCAGTCACGATACCGCCGACTTTTCCATCACTATCTACTGCATAGCCATATTTTGCGGTAATTAACGACGCGTCCATCTCTTTAGCACCCGCAAGTCCGCTTTCTTCTCCTGCGGTAATAATGAACTGGATATCACCATGCGGCTGCTTGCTTTCTTTCAGCGTGCGTGCCATTTCAAACAGAGCAGCAATGCCCGCTTTATCATCCGCACCAAGAATAGTTGTGCCGTCTGAGTATATATAGCCGTCTTCGCGCAGTTCAGGTTTAATGCCTAGTCCCGGTGTGACCGTGTCCATATGACATGTGAAATAAATTGCGTCGACGCCTTCAGCATTCCCTTTCATTGTCGCAATCAAGTTCCCTGCACCATGTCCACTGCGATCGTCTGAATCGTCTTCTTCCACGTCGAAGCCAAGTGCTTCCATTTTCGCTGTCAAAATATCTGCAATTTGTCTTTCATCTTTTGTTTCCGAATCAATTTGTACCAGTTCTAAAAATTCTTCCAATAGTCTTTGCTTATTCACGCTCGTACATCTCCTTATAATGGGATATTGCCATGTTTCTTTTTCGGTCTTGTTTCTTGTTTATTGCGCATCATATCGAGTGCTTGCAATAATTTAATGCGTGTTTCACGTGGATCAATGACGTCATCTACCATACCATGAGAAGCCGCAACATAGGGATTGGCAAATTTCTCTCGGTAGTCTTCGATTTTTTCGGCGCGTGTTTGCTCTGGGGTATCGCTATTCGCAATCTCTCGAGCAAAAATAATATTAGCAGCGCCTTCTGCACCCATCACTGCGATTTCCGCATTAGGCCACGCGTAGACAATATCTGCTCCAATGGATTTTGAATTCAATGCCACATAAGCACCGCCAAATGCCTTGCGTAAAATGACCGTCATTTTTGGCACAGTCGCTTCTGAATACGCATACAAAATCTTGGCTCCGTGACGAATGATACCCCCATGCTCCTGTTTAATACCCGGGAAAAAGCCCGTGACATCTTCAAAGGTAATCAATGGAATATTAAAAGAATCACAGCATCGAATGAATCGGGCAATTTTATCGGAAGAATTAATATCCAACCCACCTGCCATGACTTTTGGCTGATTACAAATGAGTCCAACCGTTTCCCCTTTCATTCGCGCAAAGCCTACGACGGCATTTTTAGCAAACTCCGGCTGCACTTCCATAAATGAATTTGTATCGACAACCTGCTCAATCACTTTTCGTACATCATAGGGACGAGTGGTTTCGAATGGTACAACATCCGCCAAATCTGCACGATAGTCTTCCATTTCCTCTTCATTATACGGTGTAACAGGCGTTTTTTCAGTATTATTTTGTGGCAAATAGGACAATAATTTTCGCACATTCTGTAAGACAGTCGCTTCGTCTTTTCCGCGGAAATGGGCATTCCCACTAATCGTATTATGTACTTTTGAACCGCCAAGATCCTCAGACGAAATTTTTTCCCCCGTCACAGTTTCAATGACTTTCGGTCCTGTGATGAACATCTGACTTGTTTCATCCGTCATAAAGACAAAATCCGTAATCGCCGGTGAATACACGGCCCCACCTGCACAAGGTCCAAGAATGACAGAAATCTGTGGAATAACACCCGAGTAAATCGCATTGCGATAGAAAATCTCTCCGTAGCCATCCAGTGACACAACGCCTTCTTGAATACGTGCCCCACCCGAATCATTCAATCCGATAAAAGGCGCACCATTTTTCGCCGCTAAATCCATGACATTGGCAATTTTCATGGCATGCATTTCTCCCAACGCACCACCAAAAACGGTAAAATCTTGAGAAAATAAATAAATCGGCCGTCCGTCAATTTTACCATAGCCTGTCACGACACCGTCTCCAGGACCTTCTAGCTTGTCCATGCCAAAATCACGCGTCCGGTGTGTCACAAATGGATTCAATTCAACAAATGTATTTGGATCCAATAGCAGGTCAATTCGTTCTCGTGCAGTAAGCTTGCCTTTTTCATGCTGCTTGGCAATACGCTCATCGCCGCCGCCGAGTTCAATGGTGCGTTTTTTATCATATAATTCATTAATTTTATCATAAATGTCCATTGTTTAATCCCCTTTGCCCGTTTTATCGCAGAGCTCATACAACACACCAAATGATGACTTCGGATGAAGGAACGCGACTTGCGCCCCGCCCGCGCCTGCTTTCGGCTCTTCTTGCAGTAACTGGACACCTTTTTCACGCAGCTCAGCCATTCGTGTACAAATATCCGTCACACCAAATGCAATATGGTGGACACCTTCCCCGCGCTTGTCAATAAACTTCGCAATCGGACCGTCTTCCCCAAGTGGTTCCAGCAATTCTAGTTTAACATTTCCGGCGTCAATGAATGCAACACGCACACCTTGACTGACCACTTCTTCAATGGCTAACAATTTCAGCCCAAGTGTATGTATATAATAGTGAATAGACGCATCCATACTTTTCACAGCAATGCCAATATGATCGACTTTTTGCATGCTACTTCCCCTCCCCCTACTGTCCATTTTACCTCATAATCTCGCTAGATGTTGTGAAATCTGCAATTTCTGTTAAAATAGAAGTATCACACGTAAGGGGTTTTGACTAATGAGCAATAAAAAAGTTCAGAAAATCGTTGTTCTTGTAATGGTTGGTGCAATGTTTGCGTCAAGCATCTTGTTCGGCCTTAGTGCTATTCTATCGTAAACACAATTTAAAAATAGTCCGCATGTGCAAATTAACTGCACATGCGGACTGTTTTTTTATACTTCTTCACAAAATTCTTCAAATTGACTTTGCAAGTTAACGACAACAGACATTGGATCATGTCCTTCGATTTCATAGCGACCGACTTCTGCTACTAGCTTACCGTCTTTTAGCAGTGCAAATGACGGTGAAGATGGCAAATGATCTTCCCCAAACAGCATACGCGCCTGTGCTGTCGCTTCTTTATCTTGTCCAGCAAACACTGTCACCAAGTGATCCGGACGTTTATCATAATGAACCGCATGCGCTGCTGCTGGTCGTGCGATACCGCCTGCACAGCCACAAACAGAATTGACCATGACAAGTGTCGTACCAGGACGTTTGAACGCTTCTTCAACACCTTCAGCCGTCGTTAGTTGCTCATAACCACTTGCTTCCATCTCGGAACGGGCTTGTCTAAGAAGGTCATTCATATAAAGATTAAAATCCATACTCATTGTATATGTATCCCCCTTTCTATTTACTCCTTTATCATAGCAGGACTAGAGATTTCCTGCAAAAAATCGATTCCAAAATCCGCCGAAGGTGCTCACTTTATTCAACAAGGCTAAATAAAGTGAGCAGTGAATAAATCATTCCCATTATCCAAACCCTACGCTTATACAGTCAAATGGCGAAGGAGGCCAGGCAATGCCCCACAATGGACGATTCAAAGCAGGGATTCTACTTGTATTATTAGCTATTCTAGATTCCATATTCACCGATTTCGGTCTGCGAAATGACTATATTACAGAAGCAAATCCACTTATGCGCGTTGTCTACGAAGCTAGTGTCATTGGTTTTTATGGAATAAAGATCTGTTTACCCCTTCTATTACTCTATCTACTCACCAGGATTGAAGGCAAAAGATACTTACGGTTTCTACTCGGTTTTGCTCTTACCCTGTACAGCTTCGTCCTCTGCCAGCATATGATCTGGCTATCGTTAGTGCAGTTGGGCTAACATTACAGACCTTATTTTCAGAATAAATCAAACAGAAAAATGAATCCTTTTCCAATACACTTACGTATATACGACTAACAGCACATTATCGAAGTGGGAGGGGATGAAAATTATGGAATTCTTGATTTTGGGTTCGATAATAGCACTTTACATTATTGTGATGGTCCCGATACAATATGGTAACATTACAGAGACAAAAAAAGAGTTAAAAAAGTCCGGTAAAACGCATAATGAGATGTATGACGACATGAGTTTTGAGCAGCAGCAAATGCAATTTAATCTACAAGGTAGTCTAATAAATTTGCCGGCATCATTAGTTGCAGAGTTAATTTATTTTTTACGTCATCGCAAAGGAAAAGTAGCTTAACTAAAAAAAGGTGACTTCCGTTGTTAAACAGATAGTCACCTTTTTTCATGTCTTATTCAAACAACCGATCCACCGCGCCCGTCACTGTGAGATTGCCCTCAAGTAAGGACTTCTCCAGCTCCGCGACTTGTTCTTTCTTCCCAGGCTCTGCAAAAAACGTATCAATCAGCCTATCGTTAATCATCGAACGGAACCAGTCTTTTGTTTGGGATTGGCGTCTGCCCCCCCATACATGACTATCTTCCATCTTTTGTTTAAAGGTCAATATTGTCTGCCAAACGTCCTCAAGCCCGGTATTTTTGATAGATGAAACTGGAAGCGTTGTTGTTGTCCAGCCTGGCGAAGCAGGCTGAAGAAAATGAAGCAATTGGCGATATTCCCTTACCGTTTTTTTCGCAAGCCGTAGATTATCACCATCAGCTTTATGAACGACAATGCCATCCGCCAGCTCCATAATTCCTTTTTTCATTCCTTGAAGCTCGTCCCCTGCACCTGTTAAAACAAGTAGCATGAAATAATCGACCATGCCACGAACGACAGTTTCGCTTTGCCCAACACCGACCGTTTCGATTAACACGACATCATAGCCAGCCGCTTCACACAGCAGCATTGTCTCTCGGGATTTTTTGTGTACCCCACCTAGCGTGCCTGCCGATGGTGACGGTCGAATGAAGGCATTTGGATGTCTGGCTAGTTCTTCCATACGGGTCTTATCGCCAAGAATGCTGCCGCCTGTCACTGTTGAGCTCGGGTCAATGGCTAGCACAGCTACCTTATGACCTGCACCCGCAAGCATTAAGCCAAACGCTTCAATGAACGTACTTTTCCCAGCACCTGGTACACCTGTAATACCAATACGAATACTGTTACCCGTTTTCGGCAAGACATTCATCAGCAGTTGTTGACCTGCTGCTTTGTCTGTTGCGGTAATACTTTCAAGTAACGTAATTCCTTTTGCTAAATGCAGGCGAGACCCCTCGACAATTTTGTCCGATAACTCATCAATGAGAATGTCACGGTCCTTTTTCACAAATCGCTTGCGCTTCGCAGAAGTCATGCCATCATGCGAGGAGGCAATGCCAGCCATCACATGAAGTGCACTGTCGTCGGGTAACAAACGGTTATCCTCTGTCACTCCGCCACTTCCTCGTAGCCCAGTCTGCGGTAAATTTCTTCAATGACTTTTTGCGCCGCAACCGGAATAACAGTCCCTGGACCGAAGATTGCTGCCGCACCATTGTCACGTAGAAATGCGTAATCTTGAGCTGGAATAACGCCACCCACGACAATAAGAATATCTTCACGTCCAATTTTCGCTAGCTCTCCAAGAAGCGCTGGCACAAGTGTTTTATGTCCCGCAGCAAGCGAACTAACCCCAATGACATGGACATCGTTTTCCGCCGCTTGTAAGGCCGTTTCTTCTGGTGTTTGGAACAACGGCCCGATATCGACATCAAAGCCCAAATCTGCAAATGAAGAAGCAATCACTTTCGCACCACGGTCATGACCGTCCTGACCCATTTTGGCAATGAGAATACGCGGACGGCGGCCTTCATTTTCTAAAAAGTCATCCGCCATCGCTTTCACTTCGTTAATCTCTTCCGCGTTCGAGAAATTCGAACTGTATACGCCACTCACGGAACGAATCACCGCCTTATGTCTACCAGATACACGTTCAATGGCATCTGAAATTTCCCCAATCGTCGCGCGCGCACGTGCCGCGTCAACAGCACAAGCAAGTAGATTACCTTTACCACTGCGTGCAATTTCCGTTAACTTCGCTAAAATGCGCACCACTTCCGCATCATCACGTTCTGCTTTCATCTGATGGATACGGTCAATTTGTTTCTGACGGACGAGCGTGTTGTCAATGTCCAAAATATCGATGGGATCTTCCTTGTCCAAGCGATATTTATTGACCCCAATGATAGATTCCGCACGTGAATCAATTTGTGCTTGGCGTTTAGCCGCTGCTTCTTCAATTTTCATCTTTGGAAGACCGGTTTCAATCGCTTTCGCCATACCGCCCAAATCCTCGATTTCTTCAATCAATTCCCAAGCCTTGTCCATCAATTCATCCGTCAATGTTTCCACATAGTACGAGCCGCCCCATGGATCGATAACTTTCGTCATCATCGTTTCTTCTTGCAGGAATAATTGCGTATTACGCGCAATTCGTGCCGAGAAATCTGTCGGTAACGCAATCGCTTCGTCGAGTGCATTCGTATGGAGTGACTGTGTATGCCCCATTGCCGCCGCATTCGCTTCGATTAGCGTGCGCGTGACATTATTGAATGGGTCCTGCTCCGTTAAGCTCCACCCCGATGTTTGTGAATGTGTACGAAGTGCTAATGTTTTCGGATTTTGCGGTTCAAACGTCGTCATCATTTGCGCCCAAATTTTACGCGCCGCCCGCATTTTGGCAACTTCCATGTAATAATTCATGCCAATTGCCCAGAAAAACGACAATCTTGGCGCAAAGGAATCGATGTCGATACCTGCTTTCAAACCCGTCCGAACATATTCGAGTCCATCCGCCAGCGTGTAGGCAAGCTCAATATCTGCGGTCGCTCCGGCTTCTTGCATATGGTAGCCAGAAATGGAAATCGAGTTGAATTTCGGCATGTTTTTAGACGTATATTCAAAAATATCGGCAATGATTGTCATCGACATATCAGGTGGGAAAATATACGTGTTGCGCACCATATATTCTTTCAAAATATCATTCTGAATCGTTCCCGCAAGCTTGTCTAGTGTAACCCCTTGCTCTTCAGCAGCAACAATATAAAACGCCATAATCGGCAATACTGCCCCGTTCATCGTCATCGATACGGACATTTGATCAAGAGGGATACCGTCGAACAGAATTTTCATATCTTCAACAGAATCGATGGCAACGCCCGCTTTTCCGACATCGCCTGTGACGCGGGGATGGTCGGAATCATAGCCCCTGTGAGTCGCAAGGTCAAACGCCACGGATAAGCCTTTTTGCCCCATCGCTAAATTACGTCTGTAAAATGCGTTACTTTCTTCGGCTGTCGAAAATCCAGCGTATTGGCGCACTGTCCAAGGTCTAGCCACATACATCGTTGGATAAGGGCCTCTCGTATTCGGTGCAATGCCAGGATAATCGGTGACGTGCTCAACATGTGCAATGTCTCGATCTGTATAGATTGTTTTCACGTCAATTCCTTCATTCGTTCGAAACAGTTTCCTAGCAGAAGGTGTTTGAGTTTTGTAAGCTTGTAAAATCTGCTGCACATTCACTTGACTGAAATCAGGCTTTTTCACCGCCACCGCCCCCTTTCCATGTAGTGTGGATCGCTACTAATTTGTCCACTCTGTTTTGTCCCGCGAATAGGAAACCATTCAAACCAGCATCGAGCCATTGTTGCTCAATTTTAGGTTCATATTTCCCTGCGACATCTACCAGTAGATTTTCTGGACATCCTTTAAGCAGCGTTTCCATAACCATTTCAGTCATGTCAGGTGTGGCACAAACGATGGCGTAATCCACTTGTTCATTCGCAAGCCAATCATGAGCCGCTTGCGCATCCTCAAATGCTGGACTCCATTGACACTGAATCCCGCCCGTCGCTAAAAATCCAGCGACAAAATCAGCACGTGGTTTGAAATCTTTCAACACGCCAAACGTCAGCAACACCGTTCGTGGTTGTTCTTTACTGAATAAAGATCTTAGGTTTTCAAACGGCTCCGCCAAGCGTCCTTCAACAGCAATGCCACTCCAGTCAGCAAATTCGGTAACAGCCACATCTGCATAGACATTCGTGCCGATCAATGACTTTTTCCCTTTTGCTACTTCATTTCTTCGTTGTTCCAGAAGTGTAGCAAGGCGACCACTAGCCATAAACGCTTCGTAACCACCTACCGCTTCTATCTCTATAAATAGTGCCCAAGCTTTGTCTACTAGTTCAGCTGTCAATGTTTCGATAAAATAAGAACCGCCCGCCGGATCAATGACTTTATCGACATGCGTTTCTTCCTTAATAACAAGTTGGATATTGCGTGCAAATCGAACCGAGCTGTCCGATGGCCCTGTCAACACATCATGCGGATGAACGGTCATCACATCTGCTCCCCCAAGTACCGCGGCGAATGTCTCATTGCCAGCTCGCAACAAGTTGACATACGGATCGAGCTTCGAATAAGAACGCAACGATGTCGTTGCCAGCAGTGGAATAGCCGGAGCATCTGTTACACCGTAAGCAGCACTAAAGGCTTGCCACAGCACACGGAATGCGCGGAACTTGGCAATTTCCATGAAGAAATGCGTATCAACAGCAAAACGGACAAAGAAATCCTCTGCAAAATGATTGAACGTTGCATGCTTCTCCATATATTGTGCAGCTTGTGCCAGCGCAAGCGCCAATTCAGTAACCGCGTCAGCACCGTTATGATGCGCTGTCCATGTATCTGCACCGCTTGTCCGCACATGCCGAAACCCTTCAGGCAGTGTCCATCCTGAAACAGCAATAGCCCCTTTCACTGCTGCACGATTCGCTTCATCAACATATGTAAAGGCTTTCAAAAACGAGTCATGTTGTTTCGTATTTGTGATAAAAACCGGATAATCTGTTATCAGCTGTGCAATTTCCTGAAGTGAAGAATCGTCCCATTCCACTGGCTGCGTACCATCATAAACAATCGCGTCATTGCCACGTTCCAACGAGTTTTTCAGTTCCATCACAAACTGTTGACCAGTCGTTGCGTGTGTTTGCTGTGCAATAATCCAGCCCGTCTGTTGTTTCGTTACACGCACCCCTTCTACAAAACTTTCACGCGTATACAATGGTTGAAGGTCAATCCCTTCCAACGTTTTCGTCATCAGCGATTCTAACGGCTTCCCCTTCAAAGACCGAACAGCTTCCTCTTTCCATTGTTCGAAGTCAACTTGTTCAAATGTCGTCGATTTCATCGTATGTATACTCATTGTGCACGCTCCCCCCTTAAATAATGCATCTATTTCTAGTTTACCTGACTATGCTCGGTGATGAAAGAGAAATAAGACCGTCGATAGACGATCTTGGCTTGTTTAAGTAATGGAACCTATTACTGAAGATAGGTAAGTTCATTAGCCCTCTACAATCGCATAATATCTCAAGATTTCGCCTTCTGATTCTACAAGTAAAATAGGACCTTCTTTTTCGATAGTCGAAAAAATCTTTACACCAACAGGTAGCTTATTCGACATTTCGTCTTCATTTGCTTGAATAGTTTATTGCAGACAAACCCCTTTTATATTTTACAATCTAGCCCTATTCTTGCACAATCATGTTCGGTTATTTCGCAAGACTGCGGAAGATCAAAAACCTAAATCAAATTTTTCACAAAATGTTCCACTACTCTTTCTGATATTTTTTGTACAGGCATTTTATCACTGTTAGAAAAAATGACCATCCCAAATCCTTCACTTGGAATCATTGTTACATATGCTGCCACTCCAGGATAACCTCCTCCATGTTCTATAACTTTATAACCGTTAAATTTTCTAACTTTCCATCCTAAGCCATAACTTAAATTTTCCCCTCTATTTGCAATCATATCTTGCATTGCAGTTAAACTATCTGTATTTAATAAAGGACTTTGATCAAAGTTCATATGGGAAATTATATATTTTGATAAGTCACTTACGTTAGAATATATAAATCCTGCTGGTGCACAAAGCTGATTAATGGGGGTTGGACGATTTATTACTGATGAATTATTTGATGTATAATAATGCGTTACATCCTTTTCATTATTTATTCGATTCGGATCAGTAAAGGTCCTTTTTAGTCCTAATCTATTGAAAATATTGTCTTGAATATAATCCTCCCAAGATACCCCTGTTACTTTCTCCAAAATATCACTTACGATTACATAAGCATCCGTACAATAATGCCATCCCTGACCTGGTTCAAATAATAAATTAACATTAGAAAAATAACGGGTCACATCTTCACGATTCCTTATCTTATTTAATACGATTTCGGGAAATTGTTGTAAAATACTCTGATATTCTGGCACTTCTTTCATTAAAGGAATCAAATTGGGATCCTTCAAAGATGCAATCCAAAAGTCCCCCGGAAAACCAGCAGTATGGCTCAATAATTGTCTAATTGTTATTTGGTGGGTCAAAGTTTCATCGTGTACTTGAAAATATGGTAGATACCGCGATACAGGATCATCTAAACTAAGTAGCCCTTGTTCAACTAATTGCATAATTGAAGTAGCAGTAAAGCTTTTTGTGATACTCATAATCGAAAAAGTAGTTTTCGCTGTTATTGGTTTATCTACGTTATCCACTTGTGAAAACCCAAAACCTTTTGAATAAGCTATTTCTCCATTAGTAATCAGATTAACAACTATACCGGGAGCAAGATATTGTTCTTTAGCTTCTTGAATAAGTTCTCCAACAAATTTAAAATATTTCGTGCTCATCAAATTGCCCCCTATTTTACAAAGTTTGTTACCTTTGGATTTTAGCGTACTTTTTTCGTAAGTCTTCTCTTTAGTGGTTGATGCCACTCTTTGTCTAAGCTTCATCAATTTTTTTCACTTGTTCAAGAAAATGGCCCGTTTGCGGAAGATTGATCTTATTGAAAATCAGTCGAATATGTATAAAATTATTGACTCTTAAACTTCGTTTCTTATCTTTAATCATCCAAAAGGTATGAAGTGGTAGACAGTCATCATTCAGTGGTTAAACCTTTGTCAAGGTTGGTGAACTAACCTAGTTTCGGTTACTATATATAAAGTTTTTAATGACTGAAAAGCCCCATTAATCAAAACAATATGTTGAGCTTATGATTTGGATCTAATCTCTAGCGAAGGCGCCTACTGGGGTAGCCGAAGGGATAAGACTAATAGTGGTCTTCTATTAGGCTTATCCCGGGAGGCATCCCCAATCGCCAAGCGTTGTTAGTAGGATTCTCCATATCAACAAATATAACACCATTCAATAATTAAATAATCAGTTGCTCAATAAAAAACTCTACCCTACGAGAATACCACCACTTTGGAGATGTCTTAAACCAACATTACATCCCTTCCACCAAATTCACAGAAATTCGCTCACTATTCAATATATCAAGATAGAACGTTCCATTGCCTATCTTCAAAGTACCTTTGTAAAGCTTACCGTCTCCGCCTTGGTCTGGTGTTTCAATTGAATCCCATTTCACATTACCATTTTGCAGATTATTCCTAGAAGTAGCTGAAAGCAGTACATCATTATTTTTGCCAACATGCATCGTAGCATAGCTTGGTCCATCAACGGTCCAATGGTTTTTAAGAGAACCTGGATACAGCGCAATTGTATTACGCTCTCCTCTTACCTCTAAGCGAACACTATCTGGCACAATAATTGTAGGCTCGATTGTCAAATAGGTCGAGAAAGGACCCGAATGACGAGAAGTAGCTTTAATCGTCACATACATAGTGTAGCCTACTATTTTTGTCAACGTATAATCATCCTTGTCTGCAAGCACAGGATCACTTTTCGGATTAACTCTCGCTCTGTAAGTACCAAATATAGTGAGTTGATTGACGTCAGAACCCTCTATGTTAACTTCATGCTCACCCGTCTCCAAGACAACTCTCTTAATGTTGTCTGGTAGCTCTTCCTCAATTGCAGGTAGATTAAATGATTTATCCTCAGCCACCATCAAGGTTTGAAGCTCTGTTAATAGACCCGATGAGGTTAAAATCGTAAAGCCAATGCCAATCGTGCCTAGTAGTCCTACAAAAAATATGCTGATAAAATCGTACTTTACAATCGGATTTTCCTGCTTTGATAACAAGAGGTAAACGATAATTTCAATCCCTAATACAACAAGGATAATCGGCCACCACACAAGAAATGGTTCAAACATTTTTGTGCCTATAATTTGAGCTAGAAATAAGAAAACCCCTAGCAATACAAGAGATAATCCCATCGACACAGTACCCACACGCCATTTACGCATCATGACCCACCTTTCGGCTTTTGCTTCCCAACATGAGCTTCAAGCCCCCGCCAATTAATAAAATACACATCACAGTGACTTGGAAATAGTTGTAATACCAGTTTTCAATATCAATGCCGAGATTCATCTTTACTATCGGCGCTAACAGAGGGATGATCACATTGACAACCAAATAATAAAGTCCTAGCCCCAACAAACCAATGCCTATCCATTTCTGGTGATTCACAAAATACGTGATTACCGGAGTATCTTCTAGCTCCTCCTCCCCATGCATCGAAACCTTTTGCAACGCATCAAAAAAGCTGTAAAACCAGATGATTGGGATTAAAAATAGGAACAGGGAAAGTCTTAAAATATCCAAAATATAAATGCTTAACAAAAACGCTGCCATGAGTTGTAAGCCACGTTTTTGCAAGCCTAAGTACATATGGCCAGCACCTGGGAAAATCGATAATACCGTAGCTAACGTCTTACTTTTCCTCCCTTGTTCACGGCGTGTTTCTTCGAAATCCTCTAATATCGTCTTATCTATTAATTCTTCTCCTCGTGCCTTTTTGCTAACTTGTTGAATCGCATCAAACATGTTGTACACCCAAAGCACAGGAAGAATACCTAAAAACACCATAAATTCATCTTGGTTCGTGAAAGCTGAAATAAACAAAATCATCGTTCCAAGTCCAAAAAATCCGATAAGGAATGTGAATCCCCTATTCATTAACCCTAGTTGAAAATGACCTAACCCCGGGATGAAAGAAAGCAAAATTGTATAAAAGCGTTCATTTTCGCCCGTTTTAGTTTGGGTTGGTATCTGTAATATTTGTTGCGTTTGGTCAATGGGGATCTGTACCCTCTGATTTTTTAACAAATAAAGTAACATATCTATTAAGCTAATTGCAGTGACGATTATTGCAGTGACAAATCCAAGAATAAGCGGTTCATCTTCATAAAAGGCAATAAACAGGAAGAAACCTAACGTGAAAGGTAATACGGCCCCTGCCCCATAGATAAACCCTCTCACTTTTCGATTTAAGTAGAAATGGCCCACCCCTGGAATAAAGGTAAGGAAAAACGCAAGTAATGGATTTTTAGTCATCATGATTGACCTCCTTTTGTTTTATATCAAACACTTCAAATAGCGCCAAAGTCTTTTCCATTAGGCTATTCGATACACTTTTCTCTGGTTTTGATAGTGATGCTGCTTCAACTGAAGTCACAACGCCCGTAATACTTTGGAAGAAGCCCGCTGACATCAGTGTTAATGTAATAACTGCTGCAACCGCGTAATGGAATAACGTTCGTTGGTAAAGTACTTTTTTTCGCACCTTCCTTTGAGGAAGTTCCGCAATAATTGCATCTGCAAAGCCACTAGTATTGATTACGGGTAACTCCTCTGCCTGTCTATCTATCATTTCCATATAGACTGCTAAACATTGGTCACAGGACAATAGGTGATCTTCTAGCTCTTCGCACGTTGTTTTTGATACCCGATCGTTTATATAACTCATCCACTCTTCGTTGCTGAAATGCCTCATCAAAAATCATCCTCCTTCCAATGTTTCTTCATCCAATTTCTTGCACGGTACAACTTCATTTCAATTGCCTTAACCCCAACCTTCTGCTCATCTGCGATTTGTTGATAACTTTTTTCGATTATGTAATGCGCATAAATAACATCTCTATAACTTGCGGGCATTTCATCTAATCGATTGCGCACCACCTCTCTCTGTTCTTTTCGCAGAAGAACGGCAATGGTCGTACAATCCGGTTGAGGTATTGCCGAAAACACTTCTGGTTCGACAACAGTTTCATGCTGCCGTTGCTTCTTGCGCTTCAAATCAATTGCATGATTAATCGCAATCCGCGTCATCCATGTCTTCAGGCCTTGCGAGTTGTACTGTGGGAGAGCATAATAGATTTTTAAAAACACTTCTTGCGTTACATCTTCTGCATCCATGTCATTCCTGAGGATCGGATATATCGCCTTGAACAAATCATTTTTATATCTCTCAATCAATAAACGAAACGCCTGCTCATCGCCTGCCTTCACTTTTTCTACTAACATCTCATCCTGAATAGCGCTCTCCCCCTTTCCCACTATCTACCTTATTAGACGAATCTACTCCTACTATACCCTACACTTTTTCAAAAAAAATATAAAAATATTAAAAAAAGCCAGACTAGAAAGTCTGACCCAGTTACATAAATACTTGTTAATCTATTACTTTTCCATTCGGCTAAGTTTTGCGGCATCTTTTCGTTACATTTTAAATATCTTCCCCTAATTGCTTCCGAAGGGAGTTCAACTGAATCTGAATCCCAATCATCCATTATTAATGCATCAATAAATTTTCACACTTCATTTTCAATCACTGATTTCGGAAAAACTTCTAAAAATTAGTCTTCTAAATATCGTACCCGATCCTTATCAATTTCAGAATCCCGTATATTAAGGGAGACAAATTGTGCCCCACTCTTGTAAGCTTCTTTTGAGATTTCACGTACAAAAGGCAAATGTTCAGGAGAAAAGTTAATCTTAATTAAATCCCCATTTTCAACTGTCACCCCAATATTCACAATTACCTTTGCATAATTATTTATATACATAAACTGTGCGCTCCTGTATTTAAAATTTATAGTAGTTATCCACTGTCGAAACGCCCTTGTTAGTTCAATAATTTATGAATTGAACTGCCTCGCTGCCCAATTAAGAAATCTTTCTACTATATTTTGTGAAATTAATACGTTAAGCGAAGTTAAAAAAGAATTATCATTGATTTCTAAAATCAAATTTATCATTTGGCACATCTAAGCTATTTCCGTTTATTACCACCGTATTATTGTCTGTCCAAATAATATTCGCAGTATCTTCACGATAATTCCAATAGATATTTTTAGTTTTATTTCTTTTTTCATTAAATATCAACTCACCACGAACAGCATACGCAGTTGTAGCCCCACCATTCGTGACATATGCTTTTAACGTGTATTTTCCATTAGGAGATGTCTCTTCTGTGAGATAATCTCCTGTTGGTAACCTATTCATATCGAAAAAAGCCCAATAAATTCCATATCCAACTAATGCAACAAGTAACAAACTCACTAGTATAAATCCTTTTAAAATTTTCATGAAAACTCTCTTGCCCTCATTCACTTCTTCATGTTTCAAAGTCATAATCTCCCCTTTCCTTGCTAATAAACCAACAGTGAAAAGTTTCATGCCAATATCCAAGTCTATGTACCTCTTCACGAGCAGCACCGCCTATTTGATTGCGATCTTCATCAAAAGTTTTTAAGAGTTCATTTTCCAACAGACTTCCCTCTAAATTATTACTACCTTGCAAATTGGTAAAGTTACTCGAACAAGGAATTGTTCTACAATTAGAACGCCTAATAGGCCGAAAAGTTTCACTATTCGAATACACAAAAGGAGATAAACAAGATTCAATGAAGTAGCCAATTTAAAAAAGTCGAATTCCTTAACATACAGGAAATCGACTTTCTTATCCATTCTAATTCCAATCAAGCCTCCATTATTTCTCCCACAACTCAACCAGTCTACCTTCAGGATCTTTAATCCAAATAAACTGTCCAAATTCACTAACCTCTTTTTCCTTGACAAGAGGTACGCCCATTTGTTCAAGATGCTCAATCATCTCGTTTAGATTATACACTTGGAAATTTAGCATCACTTGTTGTTCTGTTGGAAAGTAAGCGTCATCTTCAGTAAAGAAAGAAAAGATCGTTTCATTTGCTGCATCAGATTTAATAATAGTCCCATTCCAATTGTCTATTTCAATCTTCAGCACTTCACTGTACCATTTTTTTATAACTTCTATATTTTTAGTCCTCCAAAATATTCCACCGAAACCTTTTATCATCATCATAAATTCGCTCCTTCTTTCAGCCTTGCGGTATTTTGCCCATATCCATGTACAACGCGTTCCACCGATGACCGTCTGGATCGGCAAAACCGCAGCCGTACATCCAGCCATCCTTTTCACCCGGCTTGCTGAAGACAGTGCCGCCAGCACGTTCGGCTTTCAAGGCGAACTCATCCACTTCTTCCCTGGAGTTCGCCCCTAGAGAGAGTAATACTTCAGTGCTCTGCCACGAATCCGCAACCGCATTACCAGCAAAACCGCGGAACGTGGATTCCGGGAAGAGCATCAAAACAACCTGATTATCGCCGACAATCAAGCTGAATGAGCCGTCTTGACTCGCATACTGCTCATTCAACCGAAAACCGAGTTCGGTATAAAACGCCTTCGCCCGCTCTGGTTCTCGCACTGGCAGGTTCAACCATAATTCTCTCGACATACCTAACAACCTCCTGATATAGAGATGCAGAAATAACTCACCCTTATATAAATTCAATGCTCGATCTAATCTTTCCTTCTTATTTGTAAATTAATCCTAATTCAACTATCGTGCATCGTTACTGGAAGATGCATGTTAAAACGAGTGACAAGCACCATCTACTCACACTTTCACTCTACATTCCTATATAATTCAGTTAGAGGAGGAGATAACTTTGAAATTTGAAATGAAAGAACATGGATTTGAAACAGAAACGGAGTTTGGAAAGCTGACGATTTCAGGCAATGAGGAATACGGATTCAGGCCCTATCAACTGTTAGTTTCATCATTAGCTGTTTGTAGTGGTGGTGTGATGCGCAATATTCTCGAAAAAATGCGGATGCCAGCAGAAAATATCACCATCGAGGTGAAAGAAGTGCTTCGTAACGCGGAAATCGCTAATCGAGTTGAGAAAGTACACTTGCATTTTATAATAGAAGGTCATGCGATTGATGAATCGAAAATGGATAAAATTTTCGAATTGACAAAGAAGAATTGCTCCATGGCACAGTCCGTCATTCAATCAATTGAACTTGTAGAAACGTATGAAGTAAGAAAATAATTGGCGGCTGTAGACTAACCATTACCGAAAAAAGTGTGTAGGGATGCGAAAAAGTCACATCCCTACACACTAAAAAACGAAGAACATTAGGTCAAATAAATTTTTTCTTTAATTTTTTCAATAACCGCCTTGTAAAATGTAATTTGATGAGGTACAAATCTATCCCTTCCTAATTCCTCATCCATTAAAATTTTATACCCATTTTTTATTCCAATGCCCTTTACCCTAATTTTATCTCTTTCACCTAACCAAAGTTCAGTAAAATCGTTAAATTCAACTTTTACGATTCCTGCAACCTCTTCTTCTTGAAAAGTAAAATCATCAAAGGATTTGTCGTATTTATATAAAAATACGTGTGCTAGTTCCTTATCGATAAAATCTTCTTTTATGACACAATAATCAATTATTCCTAATGACACTAATTCATGAAAGGGAACATCAATCCCAATTTCCTCCTTAATCTCTCTTACACCGTCTTGAACTGTTTCAGTAGCCAGAATATGTCCCGCGGCAGTAATATCAAACAAATTTGGATAGTCCTTTTTTGTAGCACTACGGAGTTGCAAATAGATATAATCTGTACCCATTTCCTTGCTAATGAACCAACAGTGAAACGTTTCATGCCAATAGCCAAGTCTATGTACCTCTTCACGACTAGCAACGCCTAGTTGATTGCGATCCTCATCAAACGTTTTTAATTGTTCATTTTCCAACAGACTTCCCCCTAAATATGATATTTCAGCGCCAATATACTTAATTCCATTAATATCAAATAACCTAAAAACGTTGTATAGTTTTGATAAAACGTTGTTAAGTTTTGCGAAAGCGTTGTCTAGTTTGCCGGGAACGTTGCGAGCTTAGTGTAAATAAAGATATCCACCGCAAGTATTTTCTCGCTTAATCCCATTACCACTTTCTTTCCGGCAAATAAAAACCTCAGTCCCATTCAAAGCAGACCGAGGCATATCATTTTATTTAATAAACAGATGTATTATCCGCCGAAACATGCTCAAGAATCTCTTTCACACGTGCTAGGAATTGACCACAAACTAAGCCGTCCAGCACACGATGATCAAGTGATAAACATAAGTTCACCATATCACGTGCTGCAATCATGCCGCCGTCCATAATCATAGGACGTTTAACAATCGATTCTACTTGTAAAATCGCCGCTTGTGGGTAGTTAATGATGCCCATTGACTGAACAGAACCAAATGAGCCGGTATTATTCACCGTAAACGTACCGCCTAGCATTTCAGCGGATTTTAATTTACCAGAACGCACTTTACCAGCAAGTTCCTGGATTTCACGGCCGATGCCTTTAATTGTTTTTTCATCAGCATGATTAATGACTGGAACGAACAACGCGTCATCCGATGCAACGGCGATAGAGATATTGATGTCTTTTTTCAGGACAATCTTGTCGCCTGCCCACATGGAATTCATCATTGGGAATTCCTTCAATGCCTGTGCTACTGCCTTCACGAAAAACGCGAAGTATGTCAGATTGAAGCCTTCCTTTTGTTTGAAGTCATTTTTCAATGAATCACGATACTGAACAAGATTGGTCACGTCGACTTCAATCATCATCCAAGCATGTGGCGCTTCGTGTTTCGAACGTAGCATATTGCTAGCAATCGCACGACGCACGCCCGTAACCGGAATTTCAATATCACCTGCAGTAACAGGTACATTGACAGGTTCAGCTGCTTTCATTGCAGGTGCAGTAGGTGCAGTCGCTGTTGTCACCGGAGTTACTGGTGCTACAACTTCCACACCAGGCGCCGAAGCGGCCGTTGGAATGTTGCCACTTTCGATAATCGCCAGCAAGTCTTTACGCGTAATACGCCCTTCTTTGCCAGAACCTTCGACGAGTGTCAAATCGATGCCGTTGTCTTGTGACAGACGAAGCACGGCTGGTGAATAACGGCCTGCAGCTTTGCCTTTTTCACGATTCAGTGATGCAGCTGGCGTCTGTGGTGCAACTGCTGGCACTTCATGTGCAGGTGCCACTTGGGCTGGTGCCGCAGGTGCTTCTACTGTTGCGCCACCTTCAATCTCAATCGTACAAATAATTGCTCCAACAGCTAACGTTTCCCCTTCTTGTGCAATCAATTCCTTGATTACTCCCGCAAATGATGAAGGAACCTCTGCTGTTACTTTATCCGTATTCACTTCTGCAAGTGGGTCGTATTTATTTACCGTATCGCCCGGTTTAACAAGCCATTTCTCGATCGTGCCTTCTGTCACACTTTCCCCGAGCTGTGGCATTAATATATTTTCAATCGCCAATTTGTTTACCTCCGTCCTTAAAATTCAGCCAGTTCACGTGCTGCTTTTTCGACTTTGTCTGGATTGACCATGAAAAACTTCTCCATTGTCGGTGCGTACGGCATTGCGGGTACATCCGGTCCTGCAAGACGTTTGATAGGTGCATCGAGTTCAAACAGGCAGTTTTCAGCGATAATGGCTGCTACTTCTCCCATGATGCTTCCTTCTTTATTGTCTTCTGTCACAAGAAGGACTTTCCCCGTTTTTGAAGCCGCTTCAATAATGGCTTCTTGATCGAGCGGATAAACTGTACGTAAATCAAGGATATGTGTAGAAATACCATCTTCCGCAAGACGTTCAGCCGCTTGCAATGCAAAGTGAACACACAAACCGTATGTGATAATTGTAATATCATCGCCTTCACGTTTAACGTCCGCTTTGCCGATTGGTAGCACATAATCATCGGTTGGCACTTCACCCTTAATCAAACGATAAGCCCGTTTATGTTCAAAGAATAGAACTGGATCTTCATCACGAATTGCAGCTTTTAGCAATCCTTTGGCATCGTATGGTGTAGAAGGAATGACGATTTTTAGTCCAGGCGTGCTGGCGAACATCGATTCCACAGATTGCGAGTGATACAATGCACCGTGAACGCCGCCTCCGAAAGGTGCACGGATGACAATCGGACATGTCCAGTCATTATTCGAACGGTAACGAATTTTTGCCGCTTCAGAAACAATTTGGTTGACGGCTGGCATGATGAAATCGGCAAATTGCATTTCAGCGATCGGACGCAAGCCATACATCGCAGCCCCAATGCCGACACCTGCAATAGCAGATTCTGCGAGTGGTGCATCCAGTGCACGGTATTCTCCGAATTGATCGTAAAGGCCGGTCGTTGCTTTAAAAACGCCACCTTTACGTCCAACATCTTCACCTATTACAAAAACGCGATCATCTCGTTCCATTTCTTCTTTCATGGCCAGTGTGATTGCATCGATATAAGACATGACAGCCATTATTCGTTCCCCCCTTGTTCAGCGTAAACATGGAGAAGCGCAGATTCAGGCTCGGCGTACGGAGCGTTTTCCGCATAATCGGTCGCTTCGTTCACTTCTATCATGATGCGTTCTTCCATTTCTTTTTCTAGTTCGTCCGTCAGTACTCCAACTTCTTTCAAATAAGCCGCGAATTTTGGAATCGGATCCATTTTCTTTTCATTCTCTAGCTCTTCTGCATCACGGTACTGACGATGATCATCATCTGAGGAGTGTGCTGTCAAACGGTAGCAAATGGTTTCTACCAAACTAGGTCCTTCACCACTCCGCGCACGATCTGCTGCTTCTTTTACCACTTTATAGACGTCAAGTGGATCTGTACCGTCCACAGTGACGCCTGGCATTCCATAACCAATCGCGCGGTCTGAAACGTTGGCACAACCTAACTGTTTTTCAACCGGAACAGAAATCGCATATTTATTGTTTTCAACCATAATGACAGTTGGCAATTTATGAACACCTGCGAAGTTCATACCTTCGTGGAAATCTCCTTGGTTGGATGAGCCTTCACCAAGTGTGACGAACGTAATGAAATCTTCTTTTTTCATCTTCGCTGCAAGCGCCACACCAACAGCATGCGGAAGTTGTGTCGTGACCGGTGATGAACCTGTTAAAATACGATTTTTCCGCTGACCAAAGTGACCTGGCATTTGACGGCCGCCCGAGTTTGGGTCCTCTGCTTTAGCGAATGCTGATAACATTAAATCTTTTGGTGTCATGCCGAAATGAAGGACAACGCCCATATCACGGTAATAAGGTGCAATCCAGTCCTTGTCTTTATCCAGTGCGTAAGCCGCCCCTGCTTGTGCTGCTTCTTGCCCTTGACATGAGATAACGAATGGAATTTTTCCTGCACGGTTCAAAAGCCACATACGCTCATCAATGCGGCGAGCCATTAACATCGTTTCAAAAATTTGCAAGACATCTTCATTAGTCAATCCAAGTGCTTCATGACGATTAATTGCCATTTCTATTTTCCCCCTTTTACGAGTAGATCACATATGAATTGCTTTACCGTCCACCGCTAGTGCTGCCTCGCCTATTACTTCAGACAAAGAAGGATGCGGATGAATGGTACTTGCTACTTCCCACGGTGTTGCATCGAGTACCATTGCCAGTCCCGCTTCGGATATTAAATCCGTGACATGCGCACCAATCATATGAACACCTAAAATATCGTCAGTGTTCTTATCAGCAACAATTTTAACAAAACCATCCGAATTGCCATTGACCAACGCTTTACCGATTGCCATGAACGGGAATTTGCCAACTTTCACGTCAAATCCTTGTTCTTTCGCTTGTTTCTCTGTTATGCCAACGCTTGATGCCTCAGGACTGGAATAAATGCAGCGTGAGATTTTCGTATAATCAATCGGCTCATTTTTCAAGCCAGCAATATGTTCAACAGCGGCAATGCCTTCATGAGAAGCCACATGCGCCAGTTGTAATCCGCCAATGACATCGCCAATGGCATAAATATGATGCTCTTTTGTCTGGAATGTCGGTCTTGTCTTGATATAACCGTTGACTACTTCTATTTCGGTATTGTCGAGGCCAATTCCTTCAACATTCGCTTGGCGACCAACGGATACTAACATTTTTTCAGCCGTAAATGCCTTTGTTTCGCCATTTATGTCCGCGGAAATCGTAACAGAATCTGCTGTTTTAACGAGTGTATCTGGCAATACTTTTGCATTTGTCACAAAAGTGATTCCTTTTTTCGTCAATAGCTTTTTCATTTCTTTGGAAATATCTTCATCCTCCGTAGGAATGATACGATCTGCATATTCAATGACTGTCACATCTACACCAAAGTCATTGAGCATGGACGCCCATTCAATACCGATGACACCGCCACCAACGATGATGATTGATTGAGGAAGTGCTTCCATTGCTAATGCGCCGTCTGAAGACATGATTTGCTGTTCATCGATGTCTAAACCGGGTAATGTGCGTGGTCTAGAGCCTGTTGCAATGATCAAATTTTTCAAAATAAGCATTTCATTGTCGTCGCCGTTGTTCATTTCCACTGAAATGGTACCTGGCATTGGCGAGAATATCGATGGCCCAAGCATTCTGCCGAGTCCTTCGAAAACATCAATCTTTCCCTTTTTCATAAGTGCCGTGACACCGCTATGTAGCTGTTTGACGATACCTTCTTTACGTGCTTGTACGCGGCTAAAATCGAGTGTTACTTCTTTCGTATCTACACCGAATGTAGCTGCTTGGTTTTTTGCTGTATCAAAAACTTCAGCACTTTTTAGCAACGCCTTACTTGGAATACATCCTTTATGCAAGCAAGTGCCGCCTAGTTTACCTTGTTCGACAAGTGCTGTTTTCAGTCCTAATTGTGCAGCCCGAATAGCAGCGACATAGCCGCCTGTTCCGCCTCCCAAAATCACCACATCATATTCCCGTGCCATAGTAATGGCCTCCTTCACAACGACCCGTTAAGACGGGTAGATTTTAGCTGTTTCTTCACCTGAAAGAACGCGAATCGCGCCTTCTGCAAGTGCTTGCAATTCATCTTCACCCGGATAAACGACAATATCGGCAATCCAATCGATTCTGGATGAAATATCTGCGATGAATCCTTTTCCGTATGCAAGTCCACCTGTTAGGATGATAGCGTCAACTTGACCACTAAGAACAGTAGCAGCACTACCGATTTCTTTAGCAACCTGATAAGCCATTGCTTCGTAAACAAGCTGGGCTTTGGCGTCCCCTTTGTCGATTCTTTTCTCGACTTGTACAGCGTCATTAGTCCCTAAATAGCCAACAAGGCCGCCTTGGCCGACCAGTTTTTTCATGACTTCATTACGATACAATTCACCCGAATAACATAATTCAACGAGTGCTCCTGCCGGAACTGTTCCTGCTCGTTCTGGACTAAACGGGCCATCTCCATGAAGACCATTATTGACATCAATCACTTTTCCACAATCATGTGCACCCACTGTAATACCGCCACCCATATGGGTAACAATCAGTCGCAAATCCTCATACTTTTTGCCAATTTGTTTAGCATAGCGACGCGCCACTGCTTTTTGATTCAACGCATGGAAAATCGATTTGCGTTCAAGCGATGCAAATCCTGAAATACGTGCAACAGGCGCAAGTTCGTCGACGACGACAGGATCGACGATGAATGCAGGAATGTTCAATCCACCTGCGATTTCATTGGCTAGAATACCGCCAAGATTCGAGGCATGTTGGCCAGAATATCCTTTTTTCAAGTCTTCGATCATCGCGTCGTTGACGGAATAGGTACCGCCTTCGATCGGGCGGAGAAGACCGCCACGACCGCAAACGGCAGTAAGTTCCGTGATGCTGATGCCTTCTGTTTCGAGGGCTTCAAGAATGGTTTCTTTACGGAAATTGTATTGATCGATAATAGAAGGATATCGTGCAATTTCTTCCGATGAATGGCGTAACGTAACTTCTAGCAATAGTAATTCGTTTTCGAAGACGCCTATTTTTGTAGATGTGGATCCCGGGTTAATGACTAGGACCTTAATTTTTGCGTTTTGCACAACAGAACCTCCTTCCATTTCGATTTTTCGATTTTTCCATTTATATGAATTAATTTCATAATAGAATAATTAACCTTGGAATCCGAACAAGGTTGATTTGCGCTTCAGGCGGACGCTTTCCGCGGGCACGGCTTGGACCCACACGAAGTGGGTC
>NZ_JAWLIQ010000026.1:0-55105 GCF_033485175.1 Sporosarcina sp. YIM B06819
AACTCGGCGACCCTGGCGAAACTGGACGACGAATTCGGCAAACTGAACGACCCTGGTACAAAACTGGACGATGTAGACTATAAACTCGGCGACCCTGACGAAACTGAACGACGAATTCGGCAAACTGAACGACCCTGGTACAAAACTGGACGACGTAGACTATAAACTCGGCGACCCTGGCGAAACTGGACGACCCAAATACAAAAAGAAGCTCCCACCATCATATTCGACGGTTGAAGCTTCTTTTTAATTCAACGTTCCACCGATTTCCCATCCGTGTACGTCAACGTTTTTCCTGAAAATCCGAACAATACCGTCAAGATTGGTGACAGCAAGCAGAAGAATGCAAATGGCAAATACTCCATCGTCGGAACGCCCAACATTCCTGAGATGAAAATTCCACACACACTCCACGGCACCAATGGATTCACAACGGTACCCGCATCTTCCATCACCCGGCTCAAGTTTTTACCCGTCAGTCCTACTTTTTCATACTGCGATTGAAAAGCCTGTCCTGTTAATAAAATCGACAAGTACTGCTCGCCAATCAGCACATTAATACTAATGGCCGTCAACGCAGATGCCGCAATAACCGAGGACACTTTCTTCAATAGCCCCTCAATCGTCGCCAATAAACATTGCACAATTCCTAGTTTGAATAACAAGCCACCCATGCTAAGTGCCAGCAATACTAACCCGATTGTAAACATCATACTTTCCATACCGCCACGCGTCAGCAATGCATCAATATCTGCAATTCCCGTTGTTGATACGAATCCGCCAAATAAAATACTAAACACTTCTGAAGCACTAAAACTATGATGGAAATAAGAAATTGCAACCGCACTAGCAGAACTTACTGCCAATGTCATAAGCGCAGGTACTTTCAAAATCGTTAGCACAAACAACACAACGAGGGGCGCAATCGTGTACCAATGGATCATCCCTGTTGCCAACAATCCCTCTTGGAACATATTGATTTTATCGACTTCCCCTAATGTCACACTCGGTGATAGAATGCCGAAGAAAATAAATGATAAGACAAACGCTGGAATCGTCGTCCAGCCCATATTGCGAATATGTTCAAACAAATCGACACCCACAATAGAGGATGCAAGGTTCGTCGTATCCGACAAGGGCGACATTTTATCTCCAAAAAATGCGCCAGACACAATTGCCCCTGCTGTCACCGCCAGTGACAAGTCAAGCACAGTGCCCATCCCGATGAATGCGACACCAACTGTTGCCACCGTCGTCAACGAACTACCGATTGAAATTCCAACAATCGCCGTCACCACAAACACGATGGCAAAGAAAAACGTTGGTGTGATCAAATTAAAACCAGCGTAAATCAACGTTGGGATTGTACCAGCCATAATCCAACTACTCACCAAAATACCGATGAAGAAAAACAGGAAAACAGCACTCATACCAGCCCCTGCCCCTTCAACCAAACCACTTTCAAGTTTACGGTACGAAACCTTTTTCATAAGACCATAACAAATTAATAACAAAATCGAAAACAAAATCGGCAAATGTGGAACCGAACCGAATTTAATAATGCTGACACTGACCACGGCAATTATAGCTACGACTAATGAAATGGCTTCTATAAGACTGGGCGAAATAACTGCCTTTATTTTAAACATGATGAAATTCCTCCTCGATGATTGCGAACAGTGGAACGCAGTCTAAAACCGCCACGTCTAAATACGTGCCTTAATTTCTGCAAAAACCACAGAAATACGGAAAATCGAACCCTCTGCAGTTCGATTGGCAACGACTGCATGACCTACTTCCTGTAGGCCCAAGCGACTAGCGACTGAAGCTTGACCCGAAAAATGAATACAAAAAAGCCCCTTCCATCCCTTGGAAAGGGACGAAGAAGCTCTCCGCGTTACCACCCTAATTGATGAACCGGTTTTAGACCGGTCATCCACTTCATTAGAAATTGAGAAATTCGGATGGCGTACTTCATACATATTATTGCCTGAATTTACATCTACCATTCAGTCTCTGGTTGCTGCTCACAATATGATTACTGGACCATCTCTCAAATATATAAAATTTTATTTTTAATAGTTGCCATTAACTTTTGCGCAATAAGTAATTGATTTGAATGTTATCACGTTCAAACAGGAAGTCAAGTTTTTTATTAAATCAGAAATTAATAACTTCTTCAATTTCAATATTCTACTTTTCTAGCTATCGAACTCACAAAACAAACTCCATACCTTCTTCGGCAATATGAAAGCCCCTATTTTCAATGTCATTACGAATCGTTTTATCCCTATCTATAGCGGGATTTGAGTGATTGAGATGAATGAAATAAATCTCAGTTTGCTCAACTAATTCTTGTAATCGATCCATTGTTTCTGTCATGAGAGGGTGAGGGATTTCCCGATAATCACGGCCAATTTTTTCAAGATCTTCAGCGGAATGGAACGTGCCATCGAGTAGGCAGATGTCAGCTTCTTCACACGCCTTGTAAATATCTTTGTCCCATTGTTCCCATCGATCGATATCCGGAATGTAAAGAACTTTCTTCTTCGTTCCTTTAATCCAAAAAGCAAAGGTCTCAGAAAATTCATTTCTGTGAGGGACATCTACCGGTGTGACTGTGGCATAAGGTGAAACAGCAACCGCTTGTCCATCACTCATTTCTTGTAGGTCAATATTATGTAGTTTTGTTAACTGGCTCCAAGGTGCTTGTTGTTCTAACATTTTCTTCATTTTCGCACCTGCCATGACAGGCACCTTGTTTGCACCAATCGCTTCTCTTCCTAAAAACAATAGCCCTGGATAATGGCCTAAATGTGCATGCGTTAAAAAGATGCTCGCCATTAGCTGACCTTGCAGATTGTGTTTGATTTGTACGCTTGCCATCTGCTCTTTTAAGTCTGGTGTTGCGTCAATCAAATGCCACGCCTTCTCTTCCGGTAGCACAATTGCTAATGACGCTGCAGTGCGCCTATACTCCGGATTGTTGATTGCTTCAGCACAGTTTTTACAAAAACAATTTGGATGCGGAAGACCAGCGTCTTGTGCCGTTCCCAATACGTGTAAAATGACTTTGCTCATAACGACATTTCCCCTTTAGTTTTTATTTCACTTTCATCACTATAGTTCTTCTTCGTAATGGTCCAGCCTGTGAAACCAAAAATGATATTAATGAGTGGAACGAGAAATGCGAAGAAAGCATAAGGGATGAACTCACCTGGACTAACCCCCAGAATACTCACCGCAAAAATGACCGGAACACTCCACGGGACGAGGTTAATACCTACTGTACCTGCAGCTTCGACACATCTGGAAAGATTTTTTGTGTCAATCCCCTTCTCTTTATACGTTTTAACAAATGTCCTTGCCGGTAAAATTATCGCTAAAAATTGAGCTCCACTTGCAAAAGCAACGACAAACGTTGACAGAATCGTCGTGCTGATCAATGTTCCAGTTGAGCGTACATTCTCTATCATTCTTCTCGTTAACACTTCAAAAGATCCCGTTTCTTCCAAGACCCCACCAAGAGATGTCGCGATGACTAACAGACCGATTGTGGCAAGCATGGACATGAGCCCCCCACGATTAAGCAACGAATCCACTGTAGCCACACCCGAATCTACCGAAAATCCACTCGTCATCACTTGAACAATCGAGGACACGGAAACCCCTTGAACAAGGACTGCAAGTACCGCACCTAAAAGGGCTACAATTGTTAACGCTGGAATCGCAGGTATGCGTTTCATCATTAAGAAAATGGTGAAAACTGGCATGAGTAACAGCAGTGGATGAATGACAAAGACACTCTCCAGTCCTTTGATTATCAAATCAATTTCACCCGTATCAGCCGTATGATGTGCCACGGCTGAATTACCCACAAACCAATACAGAACAATTGAAATGACAAATGCGGGAATCGTGTCCCAGAGCATATGCTTAATATGACTAAACAAATCCGTTTCCGCCATGGCAGGAGCGATATTTGTCGTATCGGAAAACGGTGATAATTTATCGCCAAAGTAGGCACCTGAGATAACGGCTCCAGCTACAAGCCCCGGAGCAAAACCAAGACCTTCTCCAATCGCCATAAAAGCAAGTCCAACCGTCGCAATTGAAGTAAAAGAACTTCCTAACGTAATCGATACAATTCCAGTAATGAGTGCCACAAGTGGCACAAACAGTGAAGGTTCAATAATCGATAGACCATAGTAAATCATCGTTGGAATAACACCACTCGCGATCCAAGTACCAACAATGATTCCGATAATGAGTAAAATAAAAACGGCAGGCAATGCCCGAGATACCCCGTTGACCATCATTTTTTCTACTTCACGCCAACTCCAACCACAAATGATCGCAATGACAGCAGCCACAATCACCCCAATTATTAATGGAATATGCATCCCGGCCTTCCAAATGAAAATCGATGAGCCTGCCGCGATTATTAATGCCAATATTGGGATAATTGACATTACAAAAGATAATTCTTTTTTCATTTATGACATCCCCTTCTTCGTTGACTAACTTAAGTCTTTCGGAATATACTTACTATTTTTATCAAATTGGAGCTTGGTTCAAAAAATGAATACAAAAAGGCCCCTTCAATCCCTTGGAAAGGGACGAAGGAGCTCTCCGCGTTACCACCCTAATTGATGGACCAATTCTAGACTGGCCATCCACTTCGTTAGTAGTTGAGAAAATCGGACGGCGTACTTCATACATATTGCTGCCTGAATTCACATCTACCATTCAGTCTCTGGTTGCTGCTCACAATATGATTACTGGACCATCTCTCAAATATATATAATTTTATTTTTAATAGTTGTCTATTAGCTTTTGCGCAAAAGTAATTGATTTGAATCTTACCATGTTCAGCGCACAAGTCAAGGGTTTCGTAAAAAAAATTAGGTATTGCACAGTTTCCCCAATTTAAGTGCCCACACCTAACACAACTCAGAATTCAATCAAAATCCTCAAATTAATAAGAAATGGATATTGTTGGTTGACTCCAAAAGTGTATTAAGTATATAATACAAATCATAAAGTGTATTAACACATTAATACGTGAGGGTTGAACGACAGGTGAATGTATTCCATGGTTTTTTGGAATAACTGTATTAATGCTTTAATACACAACATTATTTTTTCTAGATGCATTCTTTTATCGCAACTGGCGTTTCATCCTTTATTTTTGTCAACACTGTATTATCCACTTAGTACAGGGTAGTAAAACCATTATGTTTTTTAGGAGTTGAGTCTATGGATGTGAAGTTTAATAATCGTGATCCTGTTTATGTGCAAGTGATTCGGCATTTTAAAGAACAAATTGCAACAGGTACCTTTGAAGCGGGTCAGGAGATTCCATCAAGAAGGGAACTTGCTAATCAGCTGAAGATTAATCCAAATACGGCGCAGCGAGCGTATAAAGAAATGGAGGAACAAGGGTTGATTTTTACTGAGGGGAATTTGCCGAGTCGCATTACAAAGGATGCACAGGTGCTCAAAATGGTAAGAGAAGAATTGATCTTAGAGGCTGTTAATACGTTTGTTCATTCGGTTCGGTCCATCAATGTTCCTGTACATGAGGCTTTGGATTTAGTGAAGAATTCGTATGAAAGGGAAAATAATTAACTGGGGGGATCTTTGTGATTGAGATAAAAAATGTAACTAAAAAGTTTGGTCGAAAGCAAGTGCTAAAAGACGTTTCTTTTACTGCAGAAAAAGGGCAAATCACTTGTCTAATTGGCCTTAATGGTGTTGGGAAAACAACTATTATGAAAGCCATTATGGCATTAACCCCCATTAACAGTGGTGAAATCCTTATTGATGGGGAAAAAATTCATAAAGGGAGCTATGAAAAAATTACCTTTATACCAGATACCATAACGATGTTGCCGCAAATGCGCATACGAGATGCCTTCGTATTTATGGCTGATTTTTACGACTGTTGGAATCAGAAACGTGCCACTGAAATTCTCCGATTTTTCAAACTAAATGAAACGGATCGAATTTCTGACCTATCAAAAGGCAATACCGCAAAAGTGAACCTGTTACTTGGTTTAGCAATGGATGTCGATTATATCTTAATGGACGAACCTTTTTCAGGAATTGATATATTCAGTCGCGAGCAAATTGCCAATGTATTTACGAGTCATTTAATTGAAAACCGTGGCGTTATTATCACGACACATGAAATTAATGATATCGAACATTTAATTGATAAAGTCGTTTTACTAGATAACGGCGCCGTTTTAAAGGAATTTGAGACAGAAGAAGTAAGGGAAACAGAAGGGAAATCGGTCATTGATGTCATGAGAGAGGTGTATCAAGCATGAAACGTTATTTGAAGTTAGTCAATTTCGAGGTAAACCGTTTTTTAAAGCTATACCTCGTTTTACTTGGCATTACAATTCTTTCGCAAATCATTGGGGTAATTGTTGAATCGCAGGCCTATTTAAAGCGTGCAAATGAAGTCATTTACAAAGATTTAATACCGAAGAGCGAGTTTATCGAACAATATGGGACTATGTCTTTTATTAATATTACTCATTCAGTTTGGTTTACGGGACCCATTCTAGCTTGTGGTGTAGTATTAATCATTTATGTCTTTTTTATTTGGTATCGTGATTGGTTTGGAAAAAATACATTTAGTTATCGTTTACTCATGTTGCCAACAGCACGTATTACCATTTATATTGCAAAGGCTACAACGATTTTACTCTTTGTCTTAGGTCTCGTTGCCTTACAACTACTATTATTGCCTGTTGAAAGTCAAGTTTTACAGTTGGTGGTTTCAAGTGAGTTTCGTACTGATCTACCGATTCACGCAATTGTCAACTCCCCCAACCTGGGGATACTTTTTCCGAACACTTTTATAGAGTTTGTTCTGTATTATGGTGGAGGAATGGCAGCAGTGTTTGTTGTCTTTACGGTGATTTTGTTTGAACGCTCTTTCCGTATAAAAGGGATCATTTATGGCATTCTCTATTGCGCTGCTTCCCTGTTAATCTTCTTTGCACCACTACTCGTGAATGCGTTTATGTTAAATAATTATCTTTATCCAAGGGAACTATTTTTCCTAGAATTAGCAGCAGGTCTTATCGTGCTAGCTTGTGCCATTTGGATTGGCCATTTTCTACTAAAAAACAAAATAAGAGTTTGATAGGAGGTCACATAAGTGAGACGCTATTGGAAAATCATTTCGATTTGTTTGGTTACAATACTTGTTATCGGAACTTTTTATATACAATCCAGTTTTGCGACAAGCAATTCTTTAAATATTGGAGTTGAACATGTAACTGGTAATGAGGATGAGTTGCAAAATATAGTGCTATACGGTAATTTTTCACCCAATCATCACTACCTGAATCAATCTTTCCAAATGACAAATGAGGAAACCATCGATCTAACTAAGCTATCATTTTTCCAGAGGGTGTCCGGAACAGGCGCTCCTGATCCTCTTGAAGAATTGATAGAAAAGCATAAGAACTTTATGCGAAGTAAGGACTTAACGCCGAATCAATTTTTTGAAGACGAAAATGCAGTAGTATATGCCCAGATTAAGGATCCTTATGATCTACCAGTGAAGGATTTAACCTTTGAAATTGAAGTGTTAACGAAAAAATCGGAAGACATTACAGCATTCCAGGTAGATGTACCACAAAAAGAAAATTATGGTTGGATGCGGATTGTCGATGTTCAAGTAATAGATCATGAACTAAAGGTCATTGTACGTGGGGAAAGAGCAATATTACGCGTCTATACATTTGATATGAATAAGCAACAACTAGTAAGTGATGACACGATTGCTTCTATTCCAAAGGTTGAGAGTAGCGGGTCTGATTTAAGTATAATCAATGATACTTACTATTCTATTCAACGACAAAAATATCTTCTCATTAAAATAGAGGTGTTTGACAAAGATAGGAGATATATCGACGATATACCGAATTTAATTGTGAATGAATTCATCGTGTACGATATTGAAAATAATCAAACTAAAAAAATCGTTAAACCTAATGAAATAGTTGAATCTATGGATCATTCGTCCGCTGTGCATCATTCTACAGTTTTGATTCCATCACGGACAGCGAATGGTGTAGAAGTCAGCCAGTATGATATTGAAAGTGACAAATGGGGAGAAACACTGTCATTTGATTTATCAGAAACTAAGGCTGTTGAGGGTGAATCTTTTACGAAGTTAATGAGTGGAAAACTATATACCATTCATGCAACAACTAGCGGACATACCATTGTTATAGGTGATTTGGAAACAGGAGAATCATTATATGAAGGTAAACTTAAAGTGACATACCAAGGAGCAGAGCAAAAGAATTATCGTCTTTATTTCCATGAAATCGAGTCTGTTCAATAAAAAGTTAGTCTGGTCAACTACTTTTAAATAAAAAAGAGATGAGAGTAATAGCATGATTGCTATATTCTCATCTCTTTTATTTTGAATACCGGGTTCTAAAACAATTCGAGATTCAACGGGAATCCATACTAACATCAACGTTCGTCCCCTGGATACTTCTTGCTATCAAAGCCACGCTCCGTCACATAATCTTCTAACGTCCAAATACCAATGCCTGCTTTTTTCGCCTTGTCCTGTGCTTTTTCAAATGCAGCGAGATGACGCGTATTTGGTGGATAAACGTAACCGACACGTGCCAATCCTTCCTCCAACAATTTCTCTTGAATACTCACACCATCAATATAAATATACGCAAGTAATCGACCATATTTATCGACTCGTTCGCCGATATCAAATTCAATTTCGAGCTTACCGCTGTTCATCAGCTGCGTATTCCGATCTTTCGCTTGCTGACCAAATGGCTGCTTGCCTAGCTGAGCATGGTTCGTTTCAGGCGTGTCGACTAGCAAATAGCGGACATTTTGTTCCTTGCCCTCAAACTTAATTTTAATCGTATCTCGGATTTATCACCATAAATTAATGTGTACATAATATATAATTTTATCATAGTTCATATATTCCATATAGATTTCCAATTATATTGTGTGTACATATTAATTTAACGTACATAATTAGGATAAATGCATACTTAAATGTGTACATCTATATAGTAATTTCGAAAATTATTTAGTTCAATTGTTAGAGTTATGTTATCTATAGGTCATGTACATATATTTCATAAGAATAATAGAACCAAGCATTGGTTCTTTAAGTAACCTTCAATTAACTGACATACCATGTGGTTCTGTTTTAAATTTATTCCTCCCTACTAATTCAATGATATCTGATAAAGGTATAATTTCGTTCGGTTACCCTTCACCTATCCTTTATGCCCGCCGACTAGCTCGGAGCGTTTGATGGCTGTGGCTGTCTGTTAGAGATACCGCACGTAATTTAGCTGTTGCCCCGAACCGATTCCTTATTTCATCCATTACGCCAGTCAACTTACGCCTCTGCCATTTCTGTTCGTCGAATAAACTTAATTGCATCGATTGCTCATCTTCGAGTTTGGTAATCGATTGTGAGACTTGACTTACAGGCCGGCCATCATGAGCGTTTTTTTGCCGAAATATTTCACTATCCTTATTGAACTAAAGCACACCGTTAGTGAAAAATAATTATAATTCCACTGTCCAAATTTTATAGAGAATTTGACCATTTATTTCTGTTTTTTCTGTACAGACATCGATTTGCATATTGTTATAAACTGCCCATTGAGGAAAAAGAGATGCTAAATATTTAATTACCTTTTCATCAGGTGTTGCATATCCTATATTATTTTTATTACTTAAATAGGCAACAAAATCTGGATATAATGCTTCTGTCCATTCTTTAACTTCAAACTCAGAATCATAAATACGGTTATCCTCTTGATGGCTTCCATTTATCCATTTAACATTCTCCATTGAGTCCACCTCATTTCCAAGTTTCTCAACCTCTATTATGCTAACCTGCTGCGTTAGTTCAGGTAGAATGCATTACATACTTCAGTGTTTCTCACTGAACTTATCATTTTTTTGACTTTATGCGTTTCAGCAAATGCATAACCATTTAATCCTAGTGATGCAAAAATAACACAGCATTTATTTTTCAAGGTCAAAAAATTGAAAGTAATAGAAGAAGCCAACAGCAACGGTTGGCTACTCCTTATTCTGCTACTATTTTATTTCTTCCAACGATATATCTACAACACTATCGTAAAATACAGTCGTCTGGTAACCATATATTTCTAATCTTACTGGAATAAGCTCTCCCTCAGAACCATCTCTCGAGAGCTCAATATGATGTTCCGTGGAGTAGAATACAGCATCCTCAAGCTCATTCGTGCGATAGAAATACTCGTTTCCTTCGTATTTCGTGCCATTCTTATCAAAGAAATAGCCATCAAGATTCGAAGTTATAGAAAAACGTTGATTGTCCTTGTCAAAGATACTATATCTGAACGTTTCATAAGCCCGATGCGCATTCAACTCCTCGCTCATAACAATCTTTGTTGACTGTCCTACTTCAACTTTATCAATAGATATAGTCGTGCCTAAATAATCGAATGTCTGTGGGTAAGCTTTGGATATATTAATCGGAAAATCGGCTTTTTCCTGTATAGTAAATTCCGCACTTCCAATATGAACTTTTATACCGGTTGGATTGTCAAAATAAAGGGATTCGAATGTTGCCTCAGACCTGCCCCAACCATTATCCTCAGATTGAGAGAAACCAACTCCTGCAAAATCTATCAGGCTTCCGTAAACATGTTTTCCATCGCTTTCAAGGCTATCAATCGTTAAATAGTTCATTCTGTTATCGCTCTTATTGGTGCGGTATCGATAGGACAATACTGTGATTGTTGGGGCAATGGTTAATTTATCAAAATAAATAGGATTCCCTTCAATTTCAGTTTCAACGTTAAGCTCATGAACAATTGCGGAATTCTTTTTTACAGGGATTTCAAAATACCAATCTCCTTCCATTTGATTTATCGGATCCTTCGGCGTAGAAAACCCTAAATCAGTTTCTATTGCTTTTTGAATTTTATCCAGCTTTAGCGTAATTGTTCCTTCACTAGCGACTAAAGGTGCGATGCCAAGTCTACCTTTGTATACATTGCTTTTATCGGAATAAAGGCCGATATGGCTATTAATTGGTTTCTCAAGGCTTACCAACTCATCCTGATTGACGATTTGTATCCCATTTGTGAAATCAACCATATACTTGTTCTCTTTGTTCCTATCCTCTATTTCATAATAAATATGTGTTTGGACATCATCTGCAACGACACTGGTAACTGTAATGTTAACTCCATTACTTTCAGCTTCTATATTTACATTGTCCCCAAGACCGTGCTGAACATAATTCTCTATTTGTTCGTTTTTCTTATTCCCAAAATCCCTCCACCATTCGGCAAAAGTAGTAAAACTTTTCGTTGCAACGGCAGTACCGACAAACAATGTCATAATGAGAGCTGCAACGATGCCCACTATAGCGGGACGTTGAAATGTCTTCCGTTTCTTTTTTTGTGTATTTGCCACTGATTGTCTCACATTATCCATAAAATTATGAGGGATGCTTATAGACTCATTTTCAATTTTTAATGATTTTATAATCTCTTCACATTTCAGCAGTTCATCTTTGCACTGTTTACAACCATTAACATGAAGGTCAAACCTAATTCTTTCATTATCATTAAGGATTCCATCTAAATAGTCTATAATCTGCTCTTGTATGTGTTTACACTCCACTACTTTCACCGCTCTCAATTAGATTCCTAAGATCCCGTAAACCCCTATGTAATCTAGATTTCACAGTTCCGATGGGCAAGTTTAAAATATGACTGATTTCTTTCTGGGAAAAACCTTGCAAGTATTTTAAAATGATGACTTCTCTATGGATATTCTCAAGCTGATCCAAGTTGTCCATCACTTCTAATTGGCTTTCCAAAGGCTTTTCCTCAATCATTTCTGGCGGGTTTTCTAATGTATCCTTGTTCTTTTTTCGATAAATTGACCTACACTCATTAATAAAAATTGAAGTTACCCATGTTTCGAAGTATTGCTCTTTCCTTAACTGACCAATTTTGTCATGCACTTTGATAATCGTATTATGAAATACATCTTCAACATCGTAATGATTTTTCAAATAAGACCAACCGATCTTATAAAACTTTGATTGTCTAACGTCAAACCAATCTACTATCGCCTGCATATCCTGCTTCTTGATATTTCTCATTTGTATCGAATCCGAAATCGATGTAATCACAAATGCTGATTCCTCCTTTTCGAGCAACTCTTTAACAATTAGAGCATTTAAGCTATGTAAAAGTTCCATAGATTTAAAATTCTTTTTTTACGAATAACATTCAGACTTTAATAATTCTTACTTAACTCACTTTATAGTATTAATCGTAGCGAATATTAAATAAAAACAGTCCAATTTCCCTTTTCAACGGAGAAATCGGACATTTGTGATGATATCAGAAATACATCTCATCATAATTGCTGTTCTTAAAATACTTCAACTAAAATCCCTTTAGTAGAACATAAAAGAGGAGCTTTTAAGCAGCTCAACAATCTTGAAGAAAAGAAGCCCTTTTGTGCAACAATTTACACATATCAACTTATTTTATACAATCGCCAAAAACCTTCTTATTCAACTAAACTGCCCCGTTAGTTTAAGTACATTTTTTCACAATCAATTTGTCCTGCAATTTAAACCGGATTTTCTAGATTAGTATACATTATTATTGTTTGATAATGTTTGTACTGTGTGTATAAAAATGGTTAAGAGTGGTAATTATTACTCATTTTCATTTTGGTCCGTAGTTATGTAGAAAAGATTGATATTTTTATTGTTGGATATTTATGTTAATATGAGTAATGTCGATGCTTACTCATTTTTCAGTATCTATTTTCAAGTGAAACAAACCAATAATAGGAGATGATATTAATTGAAGAATGGTGGTAATTATGAAATTTAAATCTGGAATTATTGTAATAGCAATTGGATTAATATTTGTTATCGCAGCAGTCTATAGACTATTTGGGTATTCAGTTCCAAGTTCAGTTGTAGCTCTAATATCAGTTATCGCAGCACTCATTAGCCTGTCAGACGTACTAGATATAACAAAATTGAAAAAGTATACAGCCTATGTACAAGGAATTGCTCTTATTTTTTTTGTTATAGCAATGATTATGTGGCTATTTCCGAATTTAGCAAACTCTTTATCACTTCCTATTATTGGTGATGGTTTTACGATCCTGGGATTAGGTTTTGTCATTGGTCTTTATGGATGGAAGGAAATCCTAGAAAGTAAAAAAGTAAATGAAATAAAAGTAAATAATGAGTACAAATATAAACTAACCGAGTTTGAGTATCTTGAAATGATGCAACTTAATGACATTATTGAGAGGTTAAAAAACTTAGACCGAGAATTCTTTCCTTATAATAAGGTACATGATGGTTGGGCCCTATTTAATGATTCTTTAGCTGAACATTGGAATAAGTGGAAAGGTCCATTCTATGATGGAATGAATCGAAAAAACTACTTTGAATTTCTTAGTGCTTTAGACCAAACAGCCGAAAAAATAGGAGATGTAGCAGATCCAGACTTCAGATATTTTAACACTAGACAAGTTAAGATGTGGGGAGATTCAATTGAGGTTACAAGCCAGCCAAGAATGAACAACATTCATATAGCAAGTATGGACGATGTTTCTAAAGAGATTCAAAAAGTACTAATATTGTGGGATAAAGTTAAGAATCCAGTAACCAAACGTTATGAAGAAGAAAGAGCAGAAGAAAAAGGAAAAAGTAGCTGATTGGTAAGCGTATCTATTTTCTAACTAAAAAAAAACAACTTCGAAGTTGTTTTTTGCTATTAAGTTACGATATTAACGTATACTGGACAATAATAAGGTATACTAAATCTAAAAAAGTATTTAAACGTATTTAAGGGAATAACTCTTAAATACGTTTTTTTGTTGTTTGATAATGTTTGTACTGTGATATTGAACTAACGCGCCCGATTGTTTAATAGCGGGGAATATTTTACGCTTATTTTTATTTATTCTTTAGATATTCAATTATATAAAGATTTCAACTAATTTTCACACAATTCAAAATGTCATTTGAAAGCATTTTAGAGCCAGATAAACCTTTAAGATATTTTAAATCACCATTTGAAGACCAATCGATTTCTTTAAGATTTACTATAAGACTCGCTATTTCAACTGAATCAGGTTGTTGGGATTTCATAAGATAATTTTCATTTATTATTTTATTTCCCGCAATTGCTAAAGCGTTTAAACAGGTAATATGAGTTAATCTATAAAGTTTATTATTATCCCATTGATCCGGAAACAGTTCTTTAATTAAATTAAAATAAAAGAGCGCCAAGTTTAGCTTCTTTTCTTTTGAAAGGTTCTCTAATACAGATTTCTTAGTTAACAATTTTACAATATTATATAGATTTTGTAACGTTATATTTTTCTCTTTAGTTCTTTTTCCAATTAAAGTCCCTTTACTGAAGAATGGGCTCTCTGGTCTAAGAATTAGATTTGTAGCTACCCAGCTATTTTCATCATTATCTCTATTAAGGTAACGACTTAGTGATGTACCTATCCCTTTTGCTTTCGTATTAATTATATCAAACAGTTTAATTTCTTCTTCGTCATCCAAATAATGAAATGCTAAAAATGGAACATTTAAAGTGCTACCTGTTTCAGTAATATACTCCTTTATCCCACCTAATCTATGTTGTCCGTCCATTAATGTTGCTTTCTTCTTACAAATTAGTCGTCCAAAATTTGATCTATGCTTGTCATATGCATGAAATTCCCAATTTCCAGATGCATTTAACAAAATTGGTGTATAGAGCGCATCTTCCCCTTGTGATAGATAATTCGCAAAGTCTTTACAACGCTTTTTGTCTATAGGACGTTGATATCCCTTTCCAGAAGGATCATTAAATAGTTTTGAATACGTAAAATTTACCGCGATTTGTGATGCAACGAAGCCTTGATAAGTCACACGCCCCCTCATCTTTGATTGAATTATATTTTCTATTACCATATTTGAAGGTAAGTTATTACTCATTAATAAAAATCTCCTTAACAAAAATTTAATACTCGAGAATTGTAATACATATAAGTACATAAATCAAACAAAGTTATATTATATGTATCTGTAAGATTTTCCAAACCTCCCATAGTCTTAAGGTGAGGTGATATTTTGGATAGCTTAGTAAAGTTAGTCGGCATCAATATTAAAGAGATTAGAAAAACGAAAAAATTGACTCAAGATCAATTGGCAGAGAAGTGTGGTCTTCAAACATCATATTTAGCAAGTATAGAAAGAGGAGACAGGAATATTACTTTACAGACATTAGAAAAAATAATTGAAGGCTTAGAAGAAGTACCTGCGACTATTTTTAATTTTGAAGTCGTAAATACTGGCCAGCAGTACTTTGAAAAAAAAGAGCTATTGATGCTACTGTTTAATTTAATCGATAGTAAAAGCGAAGCCGAGATCCGTATGCTATTAAACGTTGCAACAGAGATCTTTAGTACCTATAACGAAAAATAATAAACAGCTTGTAAAAAAATCACAAGCTGTTTATTTCCAATCTAAGGCATTGAATATTTATTTTTTGTCAGCTTAATCAACAAATACTGTAGTTATTAAAATAAGTTCAATACAAAGAGCAACCCATTTGAATAAACGCTATCCGTCATCTAAAAAAATCAATGACTTCAAGCCTTGTATCACTTTTCTATTCAAGAAGATTCGAGTTCAGAATAATAATATTCCCTTAGGTCCAACACTAGACTGGTACCACTGTTTCTAAGCACTTACAAATACCGTCAATTTATCAAATATTTTTAAAATTTTCCTACCTGTTAGCTCAATATACTAACCCTATAATTTAAACTGTTCAAATGCGATTTACTATAACTCACCAAGATTTATAGTAACATTGTGGTTTTCTTCATAGGCAAGAACGTTTTTTTCTTCAATCTTCAAAATAAATGAAAGATGTTTGCCCGGGTTCACACCTTCATCTTTCATCATTTCTGTAAGCTCATCAATGTTCTCTTTTATAACATCTTCATATCGCCCCATGAGCACAGCATAATGGTCACTGACCCTAACTACTTCAACACCAATTCCGGCTGTCGTAAGGCCCATCCCTGGTGGTGCATAGATAACTCCTGGTTCAGGCTCAATAAAATAGACACTATGAGCTTTACGAAATACTTTTATGTCCTTATCTGTTACCGACTTATTAAGGCTTATAGCTTCTTTAAGTCTAAAACGCTCAATTGATTCCGGCCAGTTTCGATGAATAATACGAATCATATCTTGATTAGTCCAACTTCTGTGTCCCATAACATTTATGAAATAAGCATTATGTTCATCGAACCGCACAAACAACAATAGATCATCTCTTTCCACAAATCCATCTGCCTCTAAAATGGTACCCAAATGTAAATGGTGAATATCCCAATCGTTAAGCAGGTCATCGTCATAAGTTAAATCTGCAATTAATCTGCTTAAATGAGGACGCAAATCTATACCTTGTTCGATTTTCTCTTTGATAATATTTAGACCGGATTGCAGTTCATGAGGACACTGGAACTCTTTTGCAATGAGAACCTTACGTGGTACAACAGGAATCAATCTTCGAAGAAGGTTAAAGTACTGCGTACTGACATCTTCTTGATTTGTAGCAGGGATATATCCAGCTTGTTCTAAAATTTTTCTTAGATGAGAAATCCAATCCCGGTAGAAATCCATCTTGACCTCATATTCCATGTTAAGTCATCACTCCCCACTTATGCGTTATTTAATATAGTTAGGATTTGTGCTCAAAATCTATTACAATCTCTTAAAATCTTTTATGTTAGATAACAGAAACCTACTCCATTAGTCTGCTTCAGAAACTTTTTTCAGCTTTGTTCTTATTCAGTTCTTATTATTTCAAAACTACGATAAACCATGACAGTCACTTCTTCATGTGTAGCCGATCAATGTGGATACGTCCATCCTTAATCCCTGCTGCCATCGCGAGTTAATAACTTGGATGACTGAGCTTCTGACATGATGACCTCCTCATTTTTGGGGGTGAATTTTATCAATAGTAAAGTCTAAAAAATATAATAAAATCAACTTCTTCACTTTAGCTACACGTTTTTAAAGAGATCAACATATTTCCTGGAGGTTAATTAAAATACACCTGTTCTAATAATAAAACAGGTGTACTTGAATTAATTCACTGTACTTAAAAAGCGTTAACAATCAGGTCATTTAAATCTCTAACTTATACCGTTTGGCCCTCATTTTAAATGCCTCACTTCCACCCTCCATTATATTACATATTGCATCTCTAATACTCTGATTTTCAATCGAACCCTCATATAGGACTTGCAAATCCTTGCTTTCGGAATTCATTGCTACTACCCATTCAGAATCACCATTGACAGGAATGTTTGCATTATGGGTAATAGTAATAATCTGGCGTTTGGTTTTCGTATAGGCTAAACGATTTACAATTAATTCATAGATAAGTTGGTTATCTAAATCATCCTCTGGTTGATCCAATAGGAGAGGTGTAGACCCATAAGATAAAAGAAAGGTTAGTATTGCAGACGTTTTTTGGCCTGCCGAAGCATTAGAGATGGATTTAAATTCTGATACTTCATTCGCTTTGTATTTGACCTCAATTTTATCTTCTGGGTAGAGAAGTCTAAACTTGTCGATTTGTTCATCATTAAGACCCTTAATTAAGGTATTGAATCTCCCGGAAAACCTTGCATTATTTTGGTTCGTTTCTTTAATTGTGGTTATCAACTCACGCAATTCCTGAATCTTTTGCTCCATAGAACCATTAAACAGGAAAGAATTAATGATTTGAAAATCATCGGCAAATCTATCTGGTCTTTGAAAAACCTTTCTTAACTCGGCCTCATAGTTCTCTGAATCACGAAACTGCTTCACTTCAATTTTGATATTCGGAGTACCAACAAGTATAGTTTGTAGAAATCCAATTCGAAGAGCAGTGACTTGTTTTCTTAATCTCAGATAGGAATCCGAAAGACTTTGTAACTCTTCTGATAGAAGGTCTAATTCTTCCTCATTTTTTTCAATATCTTCGAGTTCCTTTTCTTTTTTTATTAATTGATTAGAGAGGTCTTCTATATTACCTAAGTCGTGTAACTCTTCTGCAGTCAACTCCTCTTGTAAAGTTTTATATTCCTGTTTAACCATTTGGAATTGTTGATTCCAATTAGAGCTATTAATTGCTTGCGTTAAGGATTCCTTTGCAGTAGATAGATGCAGGCTTGCTTCTGTAATTTTCGTAATAGCTTCTTGGAATTCTGTAGAGTTCCTAGCTAGAATCGTTTTTAACTCATCAGCCGCCTCCGCTGAAAATTCAAATGTATCAAAATCTAGGTAAGAGAGTTCATCCATAAATTCTCTTAATCTAATTTCTTTCTGCTCCAAATCTTTGGTGATAATTTGCAAAAGAGAGTTATCATTTTCAGCTTCTTTCTGTTTTTGCAGTATAGTTTGATAGCCCTTTTCTTCGAATCCCAATAGCCTTTCATTAATATCATCTTTTTCCAATTCAATTCTTGCTTTTTTGCCTATTCGATTTTTCAAGGATCTTATTTTAGCAGTTGTTTCAAAATATTTATCTTGAATCCCTCTTAACGAATTTAAATGTTCAGCTAAAGGATCAATAGATTGGTCAATTTTCTCCCTTAGGGCATTAGGACGTGTAGCTATCTGATATATTTGTTTTTGGGAATAAATCTCAGCTCGAAACAGTTCCAAAATGGAATCATTAGATTCCTCAAAAACCCCTTCATCATTTAATTTGTAAACGGTTTTATTGAACTGTCCTCTTTGAAAATTGGAGTGAACAATTTTGTATGTACGACCCAATCTTTCGAGAAAAAGTTCTATTTCCGTCTCACTTGTTAAGACTCCTTTTTTCTCTTCCCCTAATCCAATAGATTCAGAAAGTTTAAAGAAAGATGATTGTTCATTGTGTAGTTCGCTAAAGTCTACTAGGTCACCATTAGAATCCAATAACCCACGGATGATTCGATTTATTGCAGATTTGCCAGTTCCACGTCCACCAATAATGGTATTTAATTGGGGGCTAAGTTGAATTTGTATAGGATTTTCCGGGTTTAAAACAGTTTTATTAATCACTACTCCTTTGATAATATACTCTGGTTTAGAATAAGGGGTGGAAGGAGAATCAAAATCGTTCCTAATTTTCTGATCCGGCATTAATAAAGCGTGCCTTAGACTTTCCAACGATACCTCTTCCTCCATTTTAATCCAAGTGTGTCTATTTCCAATTCCCCAGAGACCGTGATTACTTTGTGCCGGAGCACTTGGATTATCCGAAAAAGTAAGAACTGCCTTTTTGCTTTCCTTCGACAGCCTCACTGCATTACTCCACTCTCTTATAAGCTCTTCGTTAACTCGAGGATATCGTTCAATAAGCGCTTCAAGAAGCTCTTGAGTAGAATAATTTTCTTGGTTATATAGTTCCTCGTTAACAACTTGAACGCCATTGATAAAAGGTAAATTTAAGAATGTTTGCATTGTTTGGTAACTCGTTACAGAGATGCCACTATACTCATCGATATGAGCTGGGATAACAATAGCGCCGCGAGAATTAGCTTTTTCTGCAACTTCGTAAATATTTCCCTCCGCGGTCGCGTCTTGTTCTGCAAATTTATCTTCTGTGATTCCACAATAATTTAGGAATCCATTAATATCTCTCGAACGCTTATCCTTATCAAACAAGATTAATAAATGAACTTTTGAAGTATCACAAGTAATCTCCACCCCAGGAAATACTGTTAATTTCGTACCTTTCGCAGCTTCAATGATCTCATCAATATAATTACCACTGTTATGGTCTGTGACTGCTACCACTTCTAGTCCTTTATCCAAGCAAGCCTGTACCCAATCTTCTGCACTTACACGTTTGTCAGGGAAACATTTGCTTTCTGGTGTATGCAGATGCAAGTCACATTTATACCATCGATTTCCTCTAAAATTCATTACTATATCCCCCTTCTTAGCTAACTAGTTTTAAAAAAACTGTATTCGTCTTCTTTATGTCATTTTCAAAGATTATCGCTTCTTTTTTCACTGAGTCTTTAGATTACTCTGCATATATAAATTATTATACAACAACGTTCGACACTAAGTAACACGTTTGATGGTGAAAAGATACTAGGAATAGCTTAAAGAATAGGGAAAACATCTTCTATTAAATAAAATTACTATATTGTAAATTGGTTACTCTACTATTATGACCCGTTGGCCATTCATATAGCACAAAACCCGCGCAACACCACTGAGGTTGAAAATGTGGGCAGAACGGATATTGATACAATACAATAATCTTTTCAAAATACTCAAATCCTCTTACTTTCAAAATAAGTTTTTAAATTGATCCTTTAATGCTTCCATATTTTTATTTCTAGTAGTTTCATCGGAATCCTCATCATGATCCCGAACTACCGGGAAATGTTGTTGAAGATTATTTAAGGAGGCGTTTTTTTCTAAATGAGTATTTAAATCTAGTAAATTATCCTTTATGCCCAATTCATCCCTAAGGTGTGGCTCTACACTGGATACCATTATTTGCTCGTAAAGAGTTTTATAGTGCTTAACCTCTTGCTGCAAATCGGCAACAGCCTTTGTATATTCCTCCATCTTATCCTTGAAACTTTCTAATCTATTCAACTTTTCCTTTAGAACATTTCTTTCTTCATATAACTCTTGAAACAATAATTCGAAATGATGCAATTCGTTTATAATTCGTTGTTTATTACTTCCGTATGCTTCAAAGATACTTTCAATATTAGGGAAATAAATTTCATCACTATCGGTATATCCAAAGTTTCTTAATATTGGTTGATTTAATTCTTGGATAAAATCTTCCAATCTCCTCTTCCAAGTATTACGACCAATTCCACTTTCCTTTTCGAGCATCAAATATGTTAATTGTTGTTGTTTAGATTTATTCTTAATTTGCAAAGCAAGCTCTTTCATTTGTTCATCGCTAACCTTAACTTTTGGTCCACGTTTTTTTCCTTTTTGTATCTTAGTAGTTTTATCACTCATTCAGATAATCCCCCAATAATTTATATTCCACTAGGGCCTTATGATCCATTAGTTGTTGCAATTGGCGGGATTTTGACTTCAAAGATTCATCTAGATCGGGACGATAAGAACTAGACAATGCTTGACTTGTTGAAATCATCGTTTGAACTACATCTTTTATTTCAGTGCCAATATCTTTCGAATAATCTTCAAGCCATTTAATTGCCTTATCATAATCATTTATACTCGGTTTAAAAATATAGAAGTAACAAGGGCGACAATCTTCACCACAGTTATTTGGAAAATCATCTTTATCCCTACAGAAGCCATAATCAACTTTACGGAATAATTCTTCAGCTTCCATATATGAATACTTTTTACCTCTGTCAATGGCTTCACGCCTCCAACCAATAAAACCATCGCCCATTTTACTTCCGATTTTATCAGTGAGACCAGATTTAACAAGATTATGGACGTATGATTCTACAAAATTCTCCGCATGACTGTAATAATTACTTTGCGAATTAAGTTCGTCATGTCCTGCCATTTTTGCAATTGAGAGCATATTGAACCCTTGTAAAAATAAATTTATTATGGCTAAGTGTCTTGTATGTGAAGGCAAGATCTCCATTGTATACTCTTCTTGATATAATCCTTGAACTATTTTAGTGTGAAAGTGTTTTAAAATTGATAGAAACTGATTACGAACCCAACGATCTTCTACGACATTTCTAGTTCTATCAGTTTTGATAAAACTAATTACTTTGTAAAAGGATTGAGGCAAAAGGTAATCCGATTTTATGCCAATCTTAAATAAATCAAAATTAAAATTACTAATCAAATCAAAAATCTCTTTATTAATTTGAATGGTCTGAAGGGGAGGGGTATCCCTCACAGATTGTTTTACTTTTTTAGATCGGGAAAGGGTGATCCAGTACCGCCCGTTGCTATCCATTTTAACGCAATCGCTTTTTAATTTTAAGAAGTCACTTGGACGCATTGGAATGATGTTTGTTATAGCCCACCATAATTGAATCGGCTTGTATCGTAAATGATCCTCCTCACTTGTTTTTCTGAAATAGTCATTTACAATTTCATCAAAAATGAAAATATCAAAAAAAAGGGGAAGTTCTCTATTTCTACGTTCTTCAATCTGTACACCTTCACAGATTAACCTAACTTCTTTTATATTTGGAATTAAGTAAAAGTCAGTAAAACTTAGAATGGTTCTTGCAGCGAAATACGATCTGACCTCGCTGTAGAGAAATTTTTCTAATTGTAAAGTTTGTTTAAAACCATTTGTTTTTAAAACTGCTTTTTTTAGTATATCCACGACATTTCTTACCCAACTAGAAGATGTTCCTTTCGCTATTAATATTACAGAATAAATTTTTAAAGCCTGTTTTATTTCCTTATACATATCAATATCGAATGTTAATGGAATGTATGCGTTTTCCACATTGCACGGGAGCCTCCATCTTACAGCCTCATATGAAGTTGCGATAATGAATCCATCATTTCTTAATTCATCGAAAATATCAATATATCTTTTAATATCATCTTTATTAAAGAACACTTTTTCTTTCACATATACCTTACTAATGCCCCGTCTATCAATATCTCTAATTATTTCCAAGTTAATCACCTCCAAACTTTAAGTGTTGACTGTTGGTAATTTTAATTTCTCAGATATACTGTATACCACATTTTTTCTTTCTTCGGACGGGAGAAATCCATTGACAGTATCGTCTCCAAATGTCTCTGCGGCTTCGTTGAATAAAAGCAATACGTTTAATAGGAAAACTGTATCACGTTCAAGAATTGCATCCGTATAACTATTTTTCATTGAATCAACTAGTCTATAAAACTCTCGTTTAGCTTCAATCAGGACTTGCTGAAGTTGAGGGATGAAATTAATGCAGCCAATACAAGTTTTTCTGTTGGTAAAGTGACAATTCGGAAAGATCAAGCATTGACCACACCCATCACGGGAAGGCATTTGTCCTTTGTATATTTTCACAACAATTTCTTTTAATTGTTCATTATTCATTTTATATAGTCGCCTAACAACGGACTCTTTTCTATTCTTATAATCCAATAAAGTTTTAGCCCAATTTTCAAGTTGAATAGGGGTGTATTCCTTTTTTAAATCTTCAATCGTTTTTGTTCTTTCTTCAAGGGATTGGCTGTTTCCTGTATTTGAAAAAGCGAGTTGCACCATATAGTTATATAGCCAACCAAAATGACCTCTTTTGAATAAGTTTATTGACACACGATCAAGGGAACCGTCTTTATTTGTAAGCTTTATATACCCCGCTGTAACATTTATATCTTCATGGGACCTCGCCCACTTTATAACTTCGAGGGCTAACTCAGATTCCTTTTCGTCTTCCGAAATATCAAGAAATAAATAAGTCATAGTACTATTTTGTAGCTTTTTACTACTAAAAGGAGTTAATTTAGGTTCATCTTTAAAAAACTTTTTATGAGAAGTTGTACCCGAAGTTGTTGGGGTTTCTGTTATGCCCGGAACAAACGTACTTAATAATAAATGCTCTTTTTCAAAATCGGTATCATTTTTTCTTAATTTCCGACAATGTAACTCCGAAATAACACAGGCATTGGCTAAACACGTAACCATATCTGGAGCAATTAGGAAATGAAGATCAGCTTTCGTTTTACTTACTAGGGCATTATTGAGTTTTAGATATAGCTGATTTATAATCAACTGACATTGTTCCGAAGACAATCGATTCTTTTTGAACCAATCAAATCCAGTGACATTAATTACTTCAATATCAATGCGGGGCATTTCAAAAATTATGTCACTAGGTCTCCAAGCATTGGTTAGTAACATAGTTGTCAAAACCCACATATTTGCATATAATTTATTTTCAATTGCAGGTGATATGTGTTTTTCTATATCCTTAACATGCTGCTCAAACAAATAATAAACTTCAGGTGAATATCTCTCTGAATCTATATCTGCATCTGATATTTTTCCTCTCATTGACAGAATATACTTTTTTCTCATTTTTTTCCCTTTAATTAAAAACGCCTCTTTCAAAAATTTTAAGAAAAGGTTTCTAATCGGGTGGGAGTAGGAGCTAATTTTCATTACTGCTTCAATGTGCTGGTCTTGCAACTCATAAATTTCAATTTCTAGACCTATTATAATATCAGAAAAAAGCTTTTTAAGATGGTTAAAAACCCTTCGGACATTATTGATTCTGCCATTTGTTGCATTTATTCTTGTTGTTGCAAAGTCGGCGTACATTCTTAGTGTTTCTCTAATGTGCTTTTTCCCTTGAACACTATTAATAATTTGATTTAGTTCGCTGATCACATCGGGTTTTGTTATAGCAATTTTATTAGCTGCCTGTTTTTTATATTCAATTATACTTGCTTTAGGAATTAGCCAGCGATTGCCAGACTTTATTGCATTTTTGAATTTGTCACTATTTATTAAAACCCAAACGCTTTCTAGCATAATATCCAGTTCTTTTGCCACTTCCTTTGTTGTTAAATAACCTTGTTGTAGCTGGGAATTAATTTGCTTGTTATCATTCTGCTTTTTATATTCAATCAAATCTGACTTAGGAATTAGCCATCTTATGCCAGGCTTAATAGCATCTTTGAATTCACCTTTATTTATTAGAATATGTACTAATGAAGTTGAAATATCCAGTTCTGTTGCCACTTCTTTTGTTGTTATATACTCATGTAATGACGGAACTTCTTCATTTTTTAGTGAATGTTGATTCTTTTTTCGTGTAGTTTTATTTCCATCTTGGTAAGATAAAAAATCATTTTCAGGAATAAACAATTCGCCATGGAACTTTATCACATTTGGAAATACGCCTTCCTGCACAATTTCGCGAGTTCTGAATCTACTAATATTTAATAGGTTAGAAACATTCGATATCGTTAAATAGGGAAACCCCTCGACTTTTTTTGAGGTGGTTCTGTTCCTAGTGTTTTTCCGCTTAGATTGAATTTCCTCTTTAGGGATATACCACTTGTTTTTTACTTTTAAAGCTGAAGGGAATTTACCGTTTCTTAAAAATCTGCATAATGAATTCTTTTTAATTCCTAGAAGTTCTGCTGCATCTTTAGCCACTAGGTAATCTTCCAAAGAGAAGGCGTCCATTTTAAGTTTAATATTTTTTTCGATTTTTTCGGGTATTTTATTTACATCAACATACGGCAAGTTTTTGAGCATATTTATACGCTTTTTCCTTTTTACTGCTTGCAACGAATCTTTTTTGACGAAGGTTTGCCTATGACCATTTGTAATAACAAATTTTGACTCGATATCTCCTTTGAAAGCCCACGCTTTAATAGTTTCATGACTCATCCCTAAAATTTCAGATGCTTCTTCGATATTACAAAAACCGTTGGGTATAATTCTTTCGCTAATTACATTTTCAATTAATTGATTTAGGTTGTTTTTATGTATATAGTGAAAACCCATATGATGAATAGAAATCACCTTACCGTTTTTAATCCAATTGCTGACATCCCGCCTTTTTACATTTAGTCCCATTTCATTCGCTTTTTTCGCAACTTCAACAGTGGAATAATATGTATTCTTGTCAAAGTTATCATTATAATTTAGTGCTTTTTTTAATTCTAGTATCGAAGATAGTGGAATCAAATATTTCGTTTTTTCTTTAATAATACCCTCAATAGAATAATCCCGAAGTTTTTTTGATAACGTACTTTTCACTATCCCTAACAACTCTGCAGTTTCCTTCAATGATAACATTGTATTTTCTTGTTCTTGATTTTTAGTCAACTTTTCACCTACACTTCAATATTATTTTCTCGATTGATGAGACGCGGGATATAATCTGTGTGCATATGATTCATTCGCTCTTCAACTTTCTTTCGCACACGCTCTGTTTTCGCTAAGTAGGGGAGACTTGACAACAAATCACTATCACCGCGAAGAAACATCAGCTCGGCAGGATTTTCAATTTCCTCTGCTATTAAATTTGTAAATGTTCCTCGACCAATATGTGTTCCCCAATCTGTAAGACGTAAATCTGTAGCTACTACCTTATCTTCTATGCTTCCATTTTCCATTAAAAACTCGATAAACTTGGCTTTAACCTTATAGAAATACTGACTATAACTTTTGCCCGTCATAGGCTTCCCATCTCTATTGATAAATAATGCTCCTGTACCATCTAAATCCTTGTCTTTATAAAATTCAACATGATCTCTGAATAGAATATTTCCCCAGTCTTTGATTTGGAATATTTGTTGCTTTCTACTTCTTTTAACGTAATTAGAACCAGAACTATCTTGTATGTCTGTTCTGAATTGCTGCTCTTTGATGTTGAGTAAAAAATCAGCACTATTTAACTTTTTTCTAAACTGTGTTCTTTTTAAATTAACTACTTCACCGGCCCGTAATCCACCAAAAATTTGTAGATAAATTCCAAGGGCAATAGGGTGAGCAAATAAGATGCTGATTTCTAATAACAATGGAATATATTTAACCGGCAACAAATGCTTGCGATTAGACCTTGTACGTTGGGGTAATATCGGATCAAACAGCGACTCATAATATGTACGACCATTATAGGAATTCTCTTGCCTCTTACTTTCAATAAAATTATCTTCAACATTGGGCAAACAATCATTTTGATTCAACCATACATAAAATGAGGTTAATGTTCTAGCGGCATCTTTAATTGTTTCCCTTTTTCTGTGATCATTAGTTAGACTGTTGAGATAAGCATTACCAGTTGCTATGTCAAGATCAGCAAGACTTTTTATTTTGTTCTTTTTTTCTTGCAACAAATAGTTTAGAAACTTAACGGTGTTGGTAGCTTGTTTTCGTTTCGTATTAAATTCTCTTGTTCTCCATCTCCAACTTAAAATAAAGCTACTGATTGGATGGATTATATGTACTCCCGTATTTTTATCCCGAAGCCCAATAGCGATTGTATGCTTTTTCATTATATTACCGTCCTTTGTTTTCCCCCAATCAGTCCATATAGGCACAGTAATGAACTCATAATTATATTTCACATTGATATTTACAACATTATTTTTGCTGGAAGTATTAATCGTTTTCTCCCCCTTTAATCAATCAATTAATATGTACAAAATACACACTTACTAAAATATTCAGATATACCTTAATTCTATATTACCAATGTGAACAATTATGTACAAGCTATTTCATAAAAAAAGAGCCTAATGGCTCTATATCAACAACAATATAATTTAATTATGTACAAAATAAATTTGTGCGTATTTATAGTGATAAGCCATCAATCGTTTTCACCAGCTCCACTGGAATTAACTCTCCGCGGCCTGGCATCGTATCTTCTTCCTTAATGACCTCTTCACCACTAGGTGTGCTTGCTTCTACTTGAACACTTTCTTGACTATTCGGTACATCCTCTTCTTCCGCAAATAATTCCGGGAAATAGATCGCTGCAATTGCAATGACAATTACCAATGCAGCCGATTTTATAATATTATTTTTCTTAGATTTCTTCGTCATTATTATTCATCCTTCTTCTGATTAAATACTATACGATTACATAACCCAATGCCGCTAGTATTAGCCCGCCACCATAGGTCAACACCAAATAACCGACAGCATTCTTCTTTTCACCATTTCTCCACAGCTCAATCAGCTCTTTATTCAACGTGGAAAATGTCGTCAACGCACCGGCAAGGCCTGATGCTAGCAATAATGTCCAACCTCTGGATAATTCTAGCCCAAAGACCAGGCCAATCAACAATGCACCAATCCCATTAACAGCCAATGTTCCAACAGGAATACCCGCAGAATGATTCATCTTTTTCGCCATCACATAACGGATCATAGCACCCAAAAAACCGCCGATACCCACCATGACTATATCAAGAAATGTCATGACCGCACCTTCTTATTACCAAGATAAAAGCCGAATAGCCCAGCCGCAAGTCCTCCGATAATACTGAAGGCCACGTACAAGATAGCCATCACAAACTGTCCACTTTCGACTAACAAAACAGTCTCCATCGTCAAAGCAGAAAACGTTGTGAATGAACCCAAAAATCCCGTCGTCACTGCATCATACAGCTGTCGATTGACACTAATTTTACTCAAAGCTCTAGCGACAATAAAACATAATGTGAACGTCCCAACAATATTGATCATCAATGTCGCTGTAGGGAACCCTGATTCACTGTGGATAAACTGCCCAAGTACAACCCGTATGATTGCCCCCGCCATTCCTGCCAAACCAATCCAAAGGAGAGACTTCATAGCGTCACCATTTCAAGTAGTCGAAGAGAGAGTACCGTTTCCAAATCAAGACGCTTTTCCATTTCTCCGAATTGAATATGAATTTCAGTGCCATCGCGCACCGTAATTTCACCTTGCCCAAACACGCGATGCTTAACTATTGCACCAACGACAAGCTCATTACCGTCGTCAATACCATTGGGATTCACTGGAATCGACGCTTTTGACACTTTTACTGACTTCGGCTCATTCCCTACCTTACTCGGCTTCAGTAGCAGCCCCCGCACTTCATTCAAAAATCTAGAATCCTCTTTCGGTTTCCCTTCGTCCTGACGATATGACAGTAACTCGAGTCTCTCTTTTGCACGTGTCATGCCGACGTAAAAGAGTCGGCGCGCTTCCTCCAACGTCGCCGTATCCCCCTCGTCTTCCTCTGATGGAATAATGCCTTTTAATAAATCTATCATGAAAACACGTCGGAATTCGAGCCCTTTCGCACTGTGAAACGTTGACAATGTCACCGCATTTTCCGCTGGCTGAAACTTCGCCTGTTGAACGGCTTGTTCGAGCTCTTTCAATTGATTCGCAAATTCTACCATCGTGCGTAGTGGGGATGCGATTCCCTCAAGTGTATCGAGAATACCCAACAGATGATCAAAACGATAGCCAAACTTTTCAGCCCTACTTTTCAATGCAGCCTCGTAGCCCAAATCATTACGAATGAGCTGAATCACACGCTCCGGGCGCATATCAGGAATAACGTCATAACCTTTTTTATAGTCCTTCAACTTCTTCACTTGGCTGTCCTTCAAATCAATCGTTTGGATAATGGCATCAAAAACATTGCCCGTCGTTGCGGTATTTTCAAACGTCGTCAGCATACTTCGTGAGATAAAAACATTCATTTTCATCACAATTTTTGTGAAAATATCTTTGCGTTCTGTATTAAAACTGAGGCGCATAAAATTCAAAATGTCCTCCACAATCCAATGAGAGAAAAACTTGTCATCCGCATCTTTCATATAAAACGGAATCCCCCGCCGATGCAATTCATTGACATACATCGTCGAGGAGGAATTATTACGAAATAGAATCGCCACCTCATTCAAGTTGCTTTCACCGAGTAATTCATACGTCACATATTCAAGTTGTCGCTTCGAATCATCCAGCTGTCTAATATAAATAGGCTCCTTCGCCTTATTTTCCGTATGCATGTCCTTCGGATAACGCTTCTGATTCCGTTTGATGAACTTCGAAGTCAGCTCGACAATTTCTTTCGATGAACGATAATTGCGCTCCATCATCAGTACTTGCGCATCCGGATACACCTTCTTAAACTCCAGCAAATAATCCGGTTCCGCCCCACGCCATGTGTAGATGGACTGATCATCATCCGCGACAACACAAAGATTGCCATGATGCGCCACTAAATGCTCGACAATCTTATGCTGCACAAGTGACGTATCCTGGCTCTCATCTGTCAATAAATAGTCATAGAGCTTACGAAAGCGTTCAGCCAACTGCTCATCTTGTCGTAGCCCTTGTTCCGCAATCGTCAGCATATCGTCAAAATCGAGCAACAGATGCCCAGGTGTTCGTGATTTGTATTGCTCATACTTACGTGCCATACGCCCTGCCTTGTCGACTGGACCCTTTAATTCCTCCCATTGTTCAAGAGGGATCATACTGTTTTTAATGGAACTAATGAATGTTGAAAGAGATGCCAACTCATCGTCTGTACAGTCCTCTTTCAGCACTTCTTTATAAATCCCTTTCAACAGAAAAGCCTTATTCACCGACTGCCGCCCTTTGCCACCACCTTCAATCAAGTCAAAAGTTGTGCCACTAGTAGCCAAATAGCTACGCGCAATCGTAAACGCCAAACTGTGAATCGTGGAGAAATCAATTGGCTCTCGTTCAGGGAAAAATCGACTGAAACGCTCCGTCATATCGCGTGCGGATGCACGGCTAAAAGTAATAGCTTTAATGCGCCGCGGATCCACATGCTTCTCCTCAATTAAATAACCAATGCGCATAATCATCGTCGTCGTTTTACCCGACCCCGGGCATGCCAATAACAGCAGCGGTCCTTCCGTTTGCAGTACCGCCTGCTTTTGTACATTATTCAACGCTATATTCAATTGTTGCTTTTTTCGCTCAAAAAAATCAGTCATCACTCTGTTACTCCTTCTACATCGCACTGCTCTTAATTTACCATACGAACGCTTATTTGTAGAGTTGTCAAACATCGTCCATGCAAAAAAACCTCCACATGGACGCTTGTAGAGGTTCCTGACTGTTTCCTATTCGCTTAGGCATTCCATTCCTCACGTAACAATGAAAACACAAAAGCATCATGTGATTGTCCATTCTGGAACAAATAACTTCGCAACTTGCCTTCTTCCAAAAATCCTTGTTTCTTTAAAAGGCCAATAGACGCATCATTTGCTAGAAACGTCACAGCTCCCATTCGATGAAGCCCCAATTCTTCAAATGAATAATCCAAAACCGCATGCAACGCTTCAGACGTGATGCCACTTCTCCAAAAATCAGGATGAATTTCAAAACCAACTTCGGCTTTTTTCATGCCTAGGGACAAATTATTCAGTCCGATTGTGCCAATAAATCGATTGTCATCGTTATTGATAATCGCCCAACGCATACCTCTTTTGGTATCAAAACTGTTCTTAAAATGTCGCACAATATTTTCGGCCTGCACTAGCTCCTGAAATGGATCCATACCATAATACTTCAGTACTTCACGGTTCGAAAATATCTCGAAAATTGCAGGCGCATGCTCTACTTGTACTTCAGTTAAACGCAAGCGCGATGTTAGTAACGTTGGAAATGTCATAGCGTTCACCCCTTCACTTCATTCTCCACCACATCCGCCAACACTAGTGGATTGCATTGCTCCACATATATGTCTTCTGCTGGAAAATAGCGTTGCTCATAATGACGTATTATATCCTCGCTACTTCCAATATAACCATCTCTGTCCAGAGCACGTATCATTCTCGTCTCCCGATCTGTTTCAAGATAAATGACCTTATCGAAGTACGCCCTTAATTCAGGACGTTGCAGAAAAACCCCCTCAACAATTACCGTTGTACCAACCGGTATATCAAATGTCTGCATGCGATAACTATCCGTCGGTTTATCGTATAATTCAATAGTGTCATGTACAGCCAAACCATTTCTCACAGGCTCTAATAACTTTTCAATTAAATAATCATATCGCCATTGCAAGTAATAATAACAATACCACTCTTTAAATTGGTCATTATACCGAACCTCACGTGTATGAATAAAATCATCCAGATGAATCACAATTGCATTTTGTAACTCGCGCTTTAAATTCAAAGCGTATGTCGTTTTCCCAGAGCCGCCAAGACCATCAATACCGATAAGTACAGAACGATTATTCATCACTTCGGAATCCCAATGTCACGAAATGGGTAGAACTTAAATGCCACAGCACCAACGACTGACTTCTCATCGATAACGCCAAGTTCCCGGCTATCCATACTATGCCTTCTATTATCTCCCAGGACATATAAATAACCTTCTGGCACTTCCACTTCAAAATCTTGCGTTAATTTCTGCCCTTCAAATACCTTATCTTTATTTGCTTGGATATAGTCTTCCTCATATTCCTCGCCATTAATGTACAACTTGTCATCTTTCATTACAACGACATCCCCCGGAAGCCCGATGACTCTTTTAATGAAATCCTCCTCCGAATTAGGGGCATGGAATACAATCATGTCAAAACGATTGATTTTATGAATTTTGGAGATGACAATTTTATTGTCATTTTCAAACGTCGGCTCCATTGATTGTCCCGATACAATAACCGGAGTAAATAAAAATTGGCGAACCCCAATGACGATGATAAATGCAATGGCAAGGGATTGTATCCATGAAACCAGTTCACTTTTGCTTTTATCTTTCAAATAATTTCCTCCGTCCCCTATATTTGAGCTGTTTTTCCATATACATTGTATTCTATTCTCACACATATGACTCCTGCTAATCCATAAAAGTTCCCTAAAATACAAACTGCCCTCCACTTACTCGAGAGCAGCTTTTCAAGTTAGATTTTGAACTGACTAATTGCATTATGCAAATCATCGCTTAGCCCAGACAATGTATCTGCCGCTAATGCCACTTCACGAATCGCACGCAGTTGTTCGTCTGTCGATGCGCTAATTTCTTCACTGGCTGCCGCCGTTTCTTCAGCTGTTGCCGCCATTGTTTCAATCGTTTGCATGACAGTTTCTTTATGTGCAACAACCCGATTGACTTCATCATAGACACTACTAATCGATTGTTCTAGTTTGTTCATCAGCCCAGAAATCTCACCAAATGTCTGTTGTGTATCTTGGACGACTTTCTCCTGCTCATGGAAAGTTTCACCTGTTTCTCTCATTTGTGCGGATACTTGGCGGGAACCATTTTGCAGCTCCTGAACAGTTACTTTCACTTCTTCCGTTGCACGCGTGGATTGTTCGGCAAGTTTCCGCACTTCATCCGCAACGACTGCAAAGCCTTTACCGTGTTCACCCGCACGAGCGGCTTCAATACTCGCATTCAACGCCAACAAATTCGTCTGTGCAGAAATTCGAGTAATTGTTTCCATTACAATACCAATAGCACTTACTTTTATTTCCAACTTGCCGACAGCCTCTGCCATTGTTTGTAAGTTTGTCTTCCAGCCATCGAACGACGTCCGCAACTGGTTGACTTGGGTATGTCCTGCTTTATTAATTTCTTCCGCTTCCGTCGCAATACCCGTCATAATACCTGCTTTTTCATGGATTCCCATAATTTGATTTCCTAACAGATCAACCGTTTGCGTGACATCTTCCGCATCTTGCGCGGATTTCGTAGCTCCCGACGCGATATCGTCGATAGCACCCGCCATTTGTTCACTCACCGCATTCGTCTCTTCCGCAGATGCACTCAATCCTTCGGCAGATAGACGAACTTCATCAATAGACCGATTGACAACTGTAATCGTATCCCTTACTTTGGATGTCATCGCATTAAAGTTGTCAGCCAACTGCCCAAATTCATCTTTCGATTTTACATCGACATAGGTATTCAAATCACCTTCCGCTACATGGTCCATCGCCGAACGGATGACGCCGAGCGGGCTAATAATTTTTGAAATGAAGAACCACAGTATTGTGGCAATCAACACTGCCGCCAGGATAAAAATGATGCTGATTAAATTGCGGGTTTGACTTACAGAATCAATAATTGCTTCCTCTTTAAACGCAGCACCCACCGTCCATCCTAAATGCGGTACTTTGTTGAAAACACCTATCATCTTGTCTGCATTCTCTGTATACTGTTCAATTCCTGCCGATTTACCATTACTAAATGTGGATGTGATATAGGTCAAGTCCACCATTTCTTCAGACTCAGGCACTAAAAGTGGATGCACAATTGCTCCACCACTGCTGTCAAATAGAAACGGGTATCCCTCAAATCCAAAATCACTCTCGGAAACACTTTCCGTAATATTTTCCAAACTGATGTCAACACCAATGACTCCCACTAGTGAATTGTTGTGATACATCGCTTTTGATGCGGTAATGACATATCCACCAGATGCTGCATCAATATAAGGATTTGACCAGACAACCTGATCGGGTTGTGCACTTGCCTCTGTATACCAAACTCTCGTCGTAGGATCAAAACCAGGAATTTCAAGATGTGGCACAAATTTCGTATATTTATTATCAAAACCAAAATATAGTAAATCTGTTGCTGGCAACTGTTCCATATAATCTGCGAACGCCATTTCTATACCACGGTTCAATCTGGCTTCGTCCTCATTACTATACTGGCTTTCCATAAATTCAGTGACTGCCGGGTTATTCGTTAAAAGATAAAGGGCCTTTTCATATTGCAACATAAAGTTTTCGATGCCATGCCCCATCTCTTTTACAGCTACTTCACTTTGTTTCAACAATACTTGTTCTGTTTGCTTTTGCATTTGATTGTTTACAACCAGATTTATTATTGTAAGAATAACAAAAAATAACAAAAATACACTCAAAATAATTTTTGCTTTAATAGATTTCATCTCACAACCCCCTCCTTCTACACCATTCGACATGATTTCCTTCATTATAATCTAAAATTCTATCTGAAGGTAGTTAATTTTCCACCAAGAGTAGTTATTCTGACTTTTATATTCAAAAAATAAAAGCGCCATTAGCCGGCGCTTTTAAAATTTTTTATGAAGTGATGAATTCCAGAACTAGATTTTGTTATAAAGTTCTAAATGCTTTGTACAATTATATAAACTACAGAGATTTACCTCGTCACGTAGCTCAACAATGGTTAGCGACGTATTGTCCACTTTTTCTCCAAGATCCTCTTCAGGCACCAGCGCGCCTATCAATCGCTTGATGAACCCTCCGTGACTAACAACTAGCACTCGTTGGCCTACATGAGCTACTTTCATGTCTTCAATAAATGCTATTCCACGTGAGATAATTTCTTCATTTGGCTCGACACCTAGCTCCAGCTCTCTCCACGACTGCCCCCATTTTGCAAGTCGTTCCACTTCCGTCGTCCCTTCAATTTGGCCGCCACCAAATTCACGCAAACGATTATCTTCTAATAGCGAAACACCAGAATGACTTTCTGCAATAATTTCTGCCGTCTTTTTCGCACGGATGAGAGGACTCGTATAAATGACATCCCATTGTTCCTCAGCAAGCCTTTTCGCAACTGACTCCGCCATCGCAATGCCTTCGTCGTCAAGTGGGATATCTGAACTCCCTTGCGCTCGTCCTTCTTTATTCCAAGCAGTGACCCCATGTCTTACAAATCCAATTGTCGTCAAACAAAACACTTCCTTTAGTTTGAAATAAAAAAGACTTACTCGGGCGTTTCTTATACAACATATCCAAGTGATCTTAACACATTATTCATAAATGATTCTGTATAAAGGTAGACTTCTTCGCGCTCAGGTTCTTGAAATACATCATGATAGAGGTGTTTCCATTCTTTATATTGAAATTCTGAAAGGTTTTGATGAATCAGCCATTTTCTCGTCTGTGAAGCATCTGCTATTTTATCGTTCCCGCCAACGTGAACCAATAGTGGGGTATCATGAATCGTTCCTTCATACTGCGCAACAGCCTTCATAAACGTTTGCAATTCCTTAAACCAGCCAGCTGTCGCGACCGGATTATACTGGCGATCCTGCTGGGCTTCTACATATAAATCATAGTTACGTGTCAACAACTCAATACTGATATCATGATTAATTTTCATAGACGAAGTCAATTTTGACAGTACCGTCGAAAACTTCGGTGGCTGGTGCTTGAGCGTTAACCACGGTGAACTGAAAATAAATCCAGCACATTCAATTTTTTTTGATAGAATCATACGTATCACAATTGTTGCACCTAGTCCATGTCCCATAACGAATAACGGCAAATTGTCGTTCAAACCGACCGCCACAAGTTTCTTCACATAGGCTACATACCCATCAAATGGTTCATCATGGATTCTTTTTCCCTCGGCCCCATGCCCCGGTAAATCACCCGTAACGACATGAAAACCAGCACTTCTCATTTTTTGTATAAGCCATGCGTACCGACTATGATGTTCATACGCATTATGGACGATGGCCACGACAGCTTTCGGCTGCCCCTCCGCTTCCCATTTCCACATGGACATCATCACTCCTTATCTGTTCAATCAATTTCGCCTTGGCATAATTGCGTCCAAATTTTGAATTGTGCAAGGCATAATTGCGTCCAAATTTTGAATTGTGCAAGGCACAATTCAAAATTTGGGGCATCCGCCAGCGACTATATCTTCATTCATCGTGCGGTTGAACGCCTGATGAATGAAGATAAACTTGAAGTTTGTTAAGATAATTATACACGATACAGAGAAAAGAGGAGAATACATTGATCTACCCATTTAAAGATAAAGCACCGGTGATTGATCCATCCGTTTTCATCGCAGACTATACAACCATTACAGGTGATGTCACGATTGGACCTGAGTCGACAATCTGGTTCAATACCGTCATTCGCGGCGACGTTTCACCCACCATTATCGGACGTAAAGTAAACATTCAAGATCTATGTTGTCTTCACCAAAGCCCACAGTTCCCACTCATTTTAGAGGACGAAGTGACAATTGGTCATCAGGTCACGCTACATAGCTGTACAGTAAAAAAAGGTGCACTCGTTGGCATGGGTTCTATCGTTTTAGATGGGGCTGAAATTGGAGAAGGCGCATTCATCGGGGCTGGTAGCTTAGTTCCACCAGGCAAGAAAATTCCAGCCAACTCATTAGCGTTCGGTTCCCCTGTTAAAGTTGTGCGTGAGCTGAATGATGAGGATCGCAAGGATATGGAACGCATTGTGCGTGAGTATGCTGAAAAAGGGCAGTATTATAAAGGATTGCAGAAATGACGAAAAAGCCGTCCGTGATTGGATGGCTCTTACTTTTTGATGAATAATAAAATGACTAAAGCGATTAAAACAATAAATACAACAACGCCTAGTAATAAAACCAAGCCGATAAAACTGAGTGACATCATGATTTCTCCTTTTTAGTTGAAGTTTCTTACTCTAGGCTAGCTCATTATTCAAGCTTAGGCTTAGGTTTATGCAGGATTAATAACATCACAACAATGATCCAAATCAATCCACCCAACCTACTTGATACACTTTAAGAAGTGTTCTGGATAATAGATATGACGATTTTACTGTCTGTAGCAGTAATGAACATTGAAGCAAAAACCACGGTTACCAGTAAAGTCTAAACAAGACGTATGATTTTATCCGCCTTCAGCCGCTTCTTTCACACTTTTATTCGTATTTCCTATTAATATATACGAAATATAATCAGAATAGTTTTACCTTACCATATGGGCCAGTTTTATATTAAAAAAAGCACAGCAAGCGGGTTCTACCCACTCACTGTGCTTTTTCCATGTCAATTACTGCGCCGCTTGCTCTTTCAAAGCTGCAGCTCTATCTGTTTGCTCCCATGGCAATTCGATGTCTGTACGACCAAAGTGACCATAAGCAGCTGTTTGTTTATAAATTGGACGACGTAGGTCAAGCATTTTGATGATGCCAGCTGGACGAAGATCGAATAATCCACGTACAAGCTCCACCAATTTACTTTCTGCTACTGTGCCTGTTCCGAATGTATCAATCGAAATCGATACAGGTTGTGCTACGCCGATTGCGTAAGCAAGTTGGACTTCACAACGGTCTGCAAGTCCGGCAGCAACGATATTTTTCGCCACATAACGAGCTGCATATGAAGCGGAACGGTCCACTTTTGTTGCATCTTTCCCAGAGAATGCACCGCCACCGTGACGTGCATAGCCACCGTATGTGTCCACGATAATCTTGCGGCCTGTTAGACCCGCATCACCTTGTGGTCCACCAATCACAAAACGGCCTGTTGGGTTAATAAAGTATTTCGTGTTGTTATCAATCAATTCCGCTGGTACAACCACGTCAATGACAACTTCCTTTATGTCATGTTGAATTTTCTCAAGCGTCACTTCTGGGTGATGTTGCGTTGAAATGACGATTGTATCGATTCGAACTGGATTATTCTGTTCATCATACTCAACTGTTACTTGCGTTTTCCCATCAGGGCGCAAGTAATCTAGCGTTTCCTCTTTACGCACTTGTGCAAGACGACGTGACAATTTATGTGCCAAACTGATTGGTAACGGCATCAATTCTGGTGTTTCATTACAAGCATAACCGAACATCAACCCTTGGTCACCTGCACCAATTGCTTCAAGTTCATCGTCTGTCATAGAACCTTCGCGTGCTTCAAGTGCTTGGTCAACGCCCGCAGCAATGTCAGCTGATTGTTCGTCAATCGCAGTAAGGACTGCTGATGTTTCCCAGTCAAAACCAAATTTTGCACGTGTGTAGCCAATTTCTTTCACCGTTTCACGCACTACTTTTGGAATATCCACATAAGTAGTTGTTGTGATTTCCCCTGCCACTAAGACAAGTCCAGTTGTAATTGTTGTTTCACACGCCACGCGTGCATTTGGATCTTCCATTAAAATTGCATCTAAAATAGCATCCGAAATCTGGTCACACATTTTATCTGGATGTCCCTCAGTTACTGATTCTGATGTAAATAATCGACGATTTGTCATTTTTACTTCCTCCTTATATCCTACGAGATTGATACGGTACTCATATGTCCCATGTAGAGTCCTTAAAAAAATAGACTACAAGCCATTGCGAGCTCTATACACGAGGATAAAGGGCGATATCATATAAAATCAATTACGCCTCGGCGTAATTGCGTCCAAATTTTGAATTGCGCTCACGCAATTAACTCCCTTCAAAATTTGTGACATCCGCCGGAGGCTTTATCTTTGTTCAGCAGGTATTGTATACCTGCTGAACAAAGATAAAAGCCCTTCACTCACGTATAAACTACATGAGTGAAGGGCATGATTTCGAAAGCACCTTTCACTCTTATCATACAAAATATTAATCCGTCTCCAGATAAATACCTTGCTACAGGTTTGGCACCTTCGCGCAGACAAACATGTCTTTGCAGGTTGCCGGGTTTCATAGGGCCTGACCCCTCCACCAGCTCGGGATAAGAGTATCCGTTCAACTATCCATACTACGTAAAATATCGATTTTTGTCAATTAAATTTGATTAGTGGCATATAATTAGTTGCAGTTCGTATTAGTATAGACTATTATTCTTAATGTGTTATACTAATTAAAAATGTGATGTCACCCACTGAATGGGACCACACGAAAAGGATGGTACATGACTATGATATCAGCTAAAATGAACGACAAACTTAAGGATCTCCTTTTAGGTAAAAATGTCAACTTACAGCTTTCTGTTCCACAACTAGTTGAAAAAGCAACAGCGCGCGGAGAAGCACAATTAACTGCAGATGGTGCAGTTACGGCACAAACAGGCAAGTATACAGGTCGCTCTCCGAAGGATAAATACATCGTCGAAGAAGCCTCCTCTAAAGATAAAATCGATTGGGGCAGCGTCAATCGCCCAATCTCATCAGCTATTTTCGATTCATTATATAGCAAAGTCATTAACCATTTGAAAGAACGTGATGAGCTGTTTGTCTTCAAAGGGTTTGCCGGTGCTGATCCCGCTTCACGCCTTGCTATTCAAGTCGTCAATGAATTTGCATGGCATAACCTGTTCGTTCATAACTTATTCATCCGTCCAACTCAAGAAGAATTGCAGACACATGAAGCACAATTCACAATCGTTTCAGCTCCTACCTTCAAAGCAGATCCAGCTATTGACGGCACTAATTCTGAGACATTCATCATTGTGTCAATGGAAAAACGCATTGTTTTAATAGGCGGAACTGAATACGCCGGTGAAATGAAAAAATCAATCTTCTCTATCATGAACTACCTACTTCCTGAAAACGACATTATGCCGATGCATTGCTCCGCAAACGTTGGGGAAGAAGGCGATGTTGCTTTGTTCTTTGGTCTTTCTGGCACAGGGAAAACAACGCTTTCTGCCGATGCAGATCGTAAGCTAATCGGTGACGATGAGCATGGTTGGTCTGATGATGGTGTCTTCAATATTGAAGGCGGTTGCTACGCGAAATGCATTAATTTATCACAAGAAAAAGAACCTGAAATCTTTGGTGCTATTCGTTTCGGTGCGGTTTTGGAAAATGTTGTTGTCGATCCAGATACTCGTATTCCTGATTACAATGATGGTTCATTAACTGAAAATACACGTGCAGCTTACCCAATTCAAGCCATCGATAATATCGTCGATCCTTCTGTTGCGGGTCATCCGAAAACGATTATTTTCTTAACGGCGGACGCATTCGGCGTGTTGCCTCCAATCTCAAAATTAACGAAAGAACAGGCAATGTACCACTTCCTAAGCGGCTTCACATCCAAGCTTGCAGGAACTGAGCGTGGTATTACGTCACCAGAAGCAACGTTCTCAACATGCTTCGGTTCACCGTTCCTACCATTGCATGCGACAGTCTACGCTGAAATGCTTGGCAAGAAAATCGACGAGCATGGCGCACAAGTATTCCTAGTCAACACAGGCTGGACTGGCGGCGGCTATGGTATTGGAAAACGGATGGATCTGAAACACACACGCGCAATGGTACGTGCAGCACTCGCAGGACAATTAAATGATGTTGAAACAACAACAAACGATGTATTTGGTCTAGAAATGCCTACTGCCATCGAAGGCGTTCCATCAGAAGTATTAAACCCACGCAATGCATGGGCTGACGGCACTGCTTACGATGCAAAAGCAAACGAATTAGCAGACCTATTCCGCGAAAACTTCAAGAAATTCGGTACAGTTTCTGAAGCGATTTCTCTTAAAGGCGGACCTACTGCTTAAAAATATAAAAAAGTGTAGCACATTCCACATGTGCTACACTTTTTTCGTTTATTTGAATAGATTAACTATTGTATTTCCTTCGAAAAAGGATTTTATTTCATCTTTTTGGGGATGAAAAATGATTTCCTTACTTTTGTGTTCTACTATTGGACAGACTGTTTCCGCATCCACATACATAAATCACGCACCAACTGGGCATTCATCACCGGGGGGATGAAATGCGTATACTCCTGAAAGTACCATGTGGCGTAGACTTTGTCATGTTGGCGAAGGGCATCTTCTAATAACAACGCCTGTTGAAAGGATACATTGTTATCCTCCATACCATGGATAATAAGGACAGGTGCTTCAATGTCTTGGACACGAAACAAAACTGTTCGCTCTCGGTATTCGTCTGGCATATTGTTCGGCGTTCCGCCAATGACCCGCTTCATCATACGCCGCATATCTTTTCGTTCCTTATATGTAAAGACGACGTCAGACACACCTGCCCAGGTAACCACGGATGCAATATCATCACGTAAAATAGCGGTCCACAATGCCATGATGCCCCCGCGTGAAAAGGCAAACAAGTGGATTTGTTCTGCATTCATTTTCGGATGTTGCTTCAACACATCTACCGCATTCACCGCATCCTGACGATCGGCACCCGCAAACTCATCACGTCCCTCGCCGCCACGATTACCACGGTAATACGGCGCAAATACCACAAAGCCTTGTGACGCGAACTGCGCAATACGTGCGGGACGAACCATGCCCACGTGCTGCATACCACCTCGCAAATAGAGGATGCCTTCATAGCTCCCTTCGGCTATCGGTTCCGCCATCAGCCCCTTGACCTTCAAGCCATCCGACCAATAAGTAATTTCCTCCAGCGCAACATGAGGATTTGGCGAAGGATACGGCCTACGATGAACAATCGTGCCATCATGACTCATGCTCTTCTGCTCGCTCTCTAATGATTTCCATTCCCGTTCCCTTCATATGAAAACTCAATTCCGCGCATCGATTCAATTCGTCGCTCGTCAGCCATATCGCGCCTTCCGTTTCATGCAGCATGGGCTGTTCGTCAATCTGCATCACTTTTCCGGTAAATACCGCCTTACAAAATGTACTGTCACTGTGCACGACATATTCGGCTATTTTGACAAGATCCGTAATCGTCACGCCCGTTTCTTCCATCGTTTCACGAATGGCCGCTTGCTCAATGGATTCGCCCTCCTCCGCCTTGCCTCCAGGAAATTCAATGCCTCGAATCGAATGCTGCGTCAACAACCATTTCCCATTATATTTTAGTACGACAAGCACATGTCGAGCCTCCATGCCAAGGTGATTGTCCTCGAATGTCAGCTCCACACGCCCACCGTTAACATCGTTAAATGTCAGCATCACAATCACGTCCTTTCCTTTAGTTTAACATATCAGTGCAAAATCCTACTTCATCAAAGAGAGGCATAGGAAAGAAATGAATACTTGCTTTTGATGCAACATTACTAAGAACATTTGTTTCATTTTATGGTATAATAAATTGCGGGAATACTCAGCTAATAAGGAGTGGAGGGATAAAAATGATCCGCAGTATGAAAATATCTTTTCGAGCACATAAGGAAACCATTGACCGATTATTCCTGTGTAATCGAGTTTCAGGTGAAGTATGGAATCAATGTCTGGAGCTTTCAAAAGAAACTCATCTGAAAACGGGTAAATGGATCACAAAAAGCGAGTTGCAAAAGCAGACAAAAGGGATGTTTCCTATTCATTCCCAATCTGTCCAAGCTGTCTGCCATAAGTATTTATTTGCCCGAGATGCGACAAATAAAGCTAGAAAAGTAGGATATAAAAACAAATATCCATATAAGCAAAAAAAGTACTTTAACACAAAATGGGCCAACAATGGATTCAAAGTGTTTGAAAACGGTAAAATCGAATTATCGATGGGCATTTTTGAGGGTAAAAGACAAGCCCCTCTCACCGTCTGGATAAAAGAAGTCCCGGTAGGTCAAATCAAAGAAATTGAATTGATTTTTGATAGACAACTCCTGTTATCAATTGCTTATGAAAATAATCAAATAATTAAAGAACATACCTTTGAAAATCGAGCAGCTATTGATGTCGGTGAAGTGCACACCATTGCGGCAGTGGCAGAGAATGGTGAAAATATTATCCTGACAGGTCGTAAACTTCGCTCGATTCATCGGTTGCGTAATAAAAGGCTTGCTGAACTACAAAGGAAAATGAGCAAGTGCACAAAAGGCTCTAAGCAGTGGATAAAATATAACCGAGCGAAAAAATATGTGCTTTCCAAAAGTGAAAAACAGCTCCAAGATGGGCTTCATAAAACGACGCACCAATTTGTCAATTGGTGCGTTGAAAATGAGGTGAAAGAAGTAGCGTTTGGCGATATAGACGGAGTGCAACGCAATACTTCTCGTTGTAAAAAGAAAAAGGTTCGGCGTCGAACGACGAACCAAAAACTATCGAATTGGTCTTTTGGTAAATTATACGCCTATTTGAAGTACAAATTAGAAGTTGAAAAAATTAAAATCGAGAAACACGATGAAAACTATACAACCCAACAATGTCCTTGTTGTGCGAAGAAACGTAAAGTGTCTTCGAGATTGTATAAATGCCCATGTGGCTACTCGAACCATCGTGATATTCATGGTGCTTCGAATTTCTTTGCCAAAACATTTTATGGGGAAATCAGAGAGCTGGATTTCAACTTAAAACAAACAAAGTATCTACGGATTGCCTAAGTGCACGAAGTAGTAGATGGTCAGTTCCGACCCTGCTTATCTCTAGATAAGCTGTTGCCTACTGTATTCGGAGAAAGTGATTCCTGTATTTTATAACAAAAGACTAGTGTCACCCATTAGTCTTGTTGGAACGCTTTGGTTGATGTAGTAGGAAACCCCCACTTCAAAAATGGTTTATTTTAAGTGGCGGGAGGTTCATCGAAAGTACGGTAGCTTCTCAATAAACCGCTTCGATTTGTCATCGGTAAACTCATGAATCAGTGCATAGACCTTCATCGTCCGCAAATCTATATCATGGTTATCCTTGTCATAATGATAAGGTACATATGGTAGATGCGACCTAAGAAAATTACGGAATTCCAGTCGATCCACCTGGTGAAACAATCGGTGGAATACCGGTACATATTCCTCTGTGACATTAACTTCATATTCCCACGGTGAATCATCGGGATAATGATACACTTGCTGATTTACGACTGACACGTACATTTTATATGTTTCCATGCAAACCCATCCTTTTTTTTATTAGCATGGCTTCCTCAAAGAAAAACATGCATCCCCATTTACTAGGAATGCATGTTTGTGGTCGATTTACGCTGTAACGTCGATCGAAGCGCCTTTAGTAGGATGAGCTACTGGCTGGTCAGGTAATACTTCCAGCATCTCTGTCATTGCACTCGTCTCCATTGCAAGCGATTGGTTCATTACACTCATTTGTACAAGCGATTGCAAACTTTTTAGTTGGCTCGCCATTATCGAATTCATATCCATTTGCTATCACACCTTTCACAATCTTATTATCGGTGTTTCAGGCTCATTTTTAAGGGAATTCGATTATTTATTGCAATCACTAAGAAATGCATGGAGCATCCTATACATCTTTTGTTATATAATTCATCTCCCTGTTCATATACCTCTAAAGCTAGTAGACTAAACATGACAGCACGAATAGGGAGTTATCAACTTGAAAACAATCTTAATGGGCATCATCAAAATTTATCAAAAAGTCATATCACCATTAACGCCGCCATCATGCCGCTTCTATCCAACCTGTTCACATTATGGGATTGAGGCTATCGACAAGCATGGGGCGCTAAAAGGTTCATGGCTAGCGGTACGCCGCATTTCAAAATGCCATCCATTTCACGAGGGTGGGTTTGATCCAGTTCCTGAGAAAGAGACAGGGAAAAAATAGAAACGGTTCAGCATTTTTCGCTGAGTCGTTTTTTTAGTTGCCAAATGTTTAACTCTCTTGTATGATAATAAAGCTAGCTTTCTAAATCGTAATGATTACTATTAACTAAACGGAGGATATTTACTTATGAACAAAAAAATTATTATCGTCATGTCATTACTGATGATATTGTTACTTGCTGCTTGCGGCAATAAAGATACAAATAAACAACAACAAGCAAACGATAGTGAGAAACTTGCTGTTTACACTACTGTCTATCCACTACAATATTTTACAGAGCGAATCGGCGGCGAGCACGTCGATGTCAAATCAATCTACCCACCCGGTGCGGATGAGCATACATTTGATCCGACTCAAAAAGATATGATGGCACTTGCAGATTCGGATTTATTCTTCTATATTGGTCTTGGTCTTGAAGGGTTTGTAGAAAACGCAGAAAAGACATTGAAAAACGAACATGTCACAATGGTTGCGACTGCAGAAGGTATTTCTGAAGAAATGCTTGATGAAGGGCATGCCCATGAAGAGGAAGGCCATGATGAAGAAGGTCACGACCATGGTCCACTTGATCCCCATGTCTGGATGTCACCAAAACTAAGTGTAGAGCTTGCCAATTCCATCAAAAATTCTTTAATTAACAAAGCACCTGAAATGGCAGCTGAATTCGAGAAAAACTTTGAGCAGTTGAATGCCGATTTAGTCGAACTTGATGGTCAATTCAAAGAGATGGCATCCAATGCCCCATCTAAAACATTTTTTGTCTCTCATGCGGCATTCGGTTATATCGCAGAGCCATATGGCCTTGAGCAAGTCGCCATCGCCGGCTTGAACTCGCAAAGTGAGCCTTCACAAAAACAATTGGCGAAACTTGTTGAACAGGCTAAGGAACAGGACGTGCACTATATCCTATTCGAGCAAAATGTTTCATCCAAACCAACAGAGGTCATCCGCAAGGAAATCGGCGCCGAAGCACTTACACTGCATAATCTGGGTGTATTGACGCTGGACGATGTCAAAAATGAGGAAGACTATTTTTCTTTGATGGAGCGGAATATCGAAACGTTGAGCAAAGCGTTGAGTGGAGAATGATACAGAAAAGCTGTTGTACACATTGGAGAAATTCGATGAGCACAACAGCTTTTTAATTTAGATTAATTTAGCTATCGCCATGACAGTTCCAGCAGTTACACTGACAGTCCAAATCCCCTCTACTCCAAGTCCACCCATTCCCTTAATTCCCGCCTTAACAACTTATTCGCCGCATTGCGCGGCAACTTATCGACGAAACGGAACGCTTTTGGCACTTTATAACGTGCTAACCGCTCTTCGCAAAACATTAGCAACTCCTCTGCAGTCACTTTATCCTCCGCGACGACAAATGCTATCGGAACACTTCCCCATTCAGTATGCTCTCGCCCACATACACCTGCTTCTCTAACACCCGGATGCGCCACAAGCACATGTTCAATTTCCGCAGGATAAATATTTTCTCCGCCTGAAATAATTAAATCTGAGCGCCGATCGACAATATACAAATAACCTTCTTCGTCGAAATAACCGATATCCCCTGTTGGCAACCATCCATCCTCTAACGGATTGACATCTGCAAATCGTCCGATATACCCTGGCGTCACATGCGGACCCCGTATAAATACTTCACCTTTGTCACCGGGATTCTCCGTATCTTTTATCTTGATTTGATTAAAAAATAATGGCTTACCCGCGGAGCCCATCTTGCGCATCGCATCGCCTGCCGATAACGTTGCCGTCTGCGAACTCGTTTCCGTCATACCATATGTTTGCAGCACAGGAATATTGCGTGCCACCGCCCGTTGCAAATAATCAACAGGCACTGATCCACCACCTGCCAGCATCGTTTGGAAGGAAGGATGTGCAAACCCATTATCCTTTTCAAGCTCTCGCAAGATTTTATCCAACGTCAAGGACACGACAGACATCCTTGTCACCGATCCTTCTCGAATTTCAGCCGCCGTCTTAACCGCATCGAACTTTTCGTATAACCTAACTTCCATTCCGTATAAAACGGAGCGAACGAGTATAGAGAAACCGCTAATGTGAAATAACGGCATCGCACAAAGCCAGACATCTTTCTCATTTAATCCAAGATTCAACACAGATGACAGCGCACTAGAAACATGATTGCCCGCTGTTTGACGAACCCCTTTCGGAAATCCTGTCGTACCCGACGTATACATAATCGTAATCGTCCGATCTGCTGCCCATAGTTCTTGAACGTCAAATTGCTGCACTGCACTTTGGTCAATTGCCGAATAAAGAAGCTGACGGATAGCTGAATCAGCGACAACTTCACTCATTTCATCTGCAACAATGACCGCACTAGCACCCGAATCCTCCAGCTGCCACTCCAATTCTTTTATTGTCAGCCGGCTATTCAACATGACGATTTCAAGTCCTGCTAACATGCAGGCATGGATGATGAATACCATCTCTGCATTAGATGGACCTAGCAATGCAATACGCTGCCCTTCCTGCAAATCATTCGCTGTCAATTTCCTTGCAAGCATCATCGACTTATTTTTCAGCTCGGCAAATGTCCATGTTTCATCACCAAAAGATAGCGCCGTTTTCTCTGGCGTTAAATACGCTCGTTGCATAAGCCAATTCGGAATCATTTTGTCACCTTCCATTCACAAAAAGCTGCCCTGTAATAGGCAGCTTTCTTTGTATATCATCCAGTTTATTAAGGGAAACGTGGGAATTGACCGAAGTCCGGTTGACGTTTTTCTTTAAACGAATCGCGTCCTTCTTTCGCCTCGTCTGTTGTGTAATACAGAAGCGTTGCATCTCCTGCAAATTGTTGAAGTCCTGCAAGGCCATCTGTATCCGCGTTCATTGCCGCTTTGACAAAACGAAGTGCAGTCGGGCTCATGCCGAGCATTTCTTCACACCATTGAACGGTTTCGTCTTCCAGTTGCTCATAAGGAACGACTGTGTTGACTAACCCCATGTCAAGCGCTTCCTGTGCGTCGTATTGACGGCATAGGAACCAAATTTCGCGTGCTTTCTTATGGCCTACGATACGTGCCAAGTAACCTGAACCGTAACCAGCGTCGAATGAACCGACTTTTGGTCCTGTTTGTCCGAAACGTGCGTTGTCTGCCGCAATCGTCAAGTCGCAAACGACGTGTAACACGTGTCCGCCACCGATTGCATATCCTGCAACCATCGCCACAACTGGCTTCGGAATCACACGGATAAGACGTTGTAGGTCAAGTACATTCAAACGTGGAATTTCGTCATCTCCAACATAGCCACCATGACCACGTACAGATTGATCGCCACCTGAACAGAATGCTTTCTCGCCTTCACCTGTCAAAACAATAACACCAATACTCGCGTCATCACGTGCACGTGAAAATGCATCGATAAGTTCCATTACCGTTTTTGGACGGAATGCGTTACGCACTTCCGGACGATTAATTGTAATTTTTGCGATACCACTATACTTTTCATATTTGATATCTTCGTATGTACGAATTGTTTCCCATTGACGTGTCATAATAAATCCTCCTCGTTTTTCACTCCATCAATTGTACCTCGGCGTAATTGTACCCGCAGCAAGCGAGCATGCAGTGGAGAGGGATTGAACTGCATCCCTCTTTGTTGCGACAGGACGTCGCACCGACTGCCTTCATTGAGCACCCTTCAAAATATGTTCCTCTACCATTGTAGCAAACACAGCGGGATTTTCCACATGAATTGCATGTCCGACATGTACAATCGTTTCATGACGAGCATGTGAGAAATAACTCATCATTTCCCGGGCAATATTTACGAATTTCGTGTCGAGTTCCCCCGTTATGAGCAAAATAGCAAGATTGAGCGTATGGAGCTGTTGCCAATACGACGGTTGACTACCTGTCCCCATGCCCCTTAAACTGTTCGCAAGTCCCAGTTCACGCTGACTAAGCCGTTCATTTCTGACCGCTTGCTTTTTTTCCTCCGACAATACTCTCTGTGAATCAAACAACGGAATACTCTCCCAAAAATCAACAAATGCCGGTAAGCCATCTGCTAAAATTTTATCAGCCAAGCGATTATCCGCTGCTTTCCGATTCGCTCGCTCCTTAGCTGTTGTCAGCCCTGGAGAAGCACTTTCAAGGATCAGTGACGACAATCTTCTCGGATACTGAACTGCATATGCAAGTGCAACGCGGCCTCCCATGGAATAGCCAAGCAATGCAAATCGCTCCAACGACAGCTTGTCAAAAAGCGCTTCTAGATCTTCCACCTGCTGTGTCATCGAATAACGCGCAATATCCTCTGGTGCTGCCGTTTTCCCATGACCCGTTAAATCAATCGCAACTGTGCGGAATTTCCCTTCGAACAGTTCAGTGACCTCCTGCCAAGTAACCGTACTCCCAGTGAAACCATGTAACAAGACAACCGTCGGCAAGCTATCATCGCCATTCATTGCCACATGGATGTCTATTCCACGAATCTGAACCAATCGTTCACACATCACTATCAAGCCTATCTGTAATCTGTGCCCACAACTCACGATGTGCCTGCACATTGACCTGGCGATCCGAAAACACTTCAATGATACGCAAAGGCTTATTCTTCTCACGTACAAGCTCAACCTGAAATTCCTCAACTGTATTCACTGCCGCATACTGTGCATCATACATCGCCGCAATATGATTGAACGTCAAACCAGTCGGCGTGCCAAACAACTCTTCAAAATGATTCGTTACCCCAGCTTGCGGCAGATAAGAGAAAATCCCGCCGCCATCGTTATTCATAATGACAATCGTCAAGTCCACTTCATGAAAACGACTGACGATCAAACCATTAACATCATGTAAAAACGATAAATCTCCAATATACAACCAGGTCGATCGCTTGCGTGCCGCCTGAATACCAAATGCCGTTGATACAACTCCATCAATACCATTTGTTCCTCGATTAGCAAAAATCGTTACATCTTTCGTCGTTGCCCTGAAAAATGTATCGAAATCACGAATCGGCATACTGCTGCCACTGACGACATCACTACCAGCTGGTAAAAACTCCATTAACATTTTTGCAAAAATCCCTTCGTCACCCGCGACTCCCTTATAACTGTTCGTCACATCAGTTGCTAACTGATTCGCGCGAGCCCATAACTCCGTATAAGCTGTCTTCGGCTTATCCACAATCATTGGGAAAATTGCTTCCGGTGCAGTTTGAATATGATGCGTGACAACGCCGAGCGAATCTCGAAACTCCGGCGATTCATCCACTGCAATAACAATTGAAGGTCTTACCTTTTTCAAATAAAGTGCTAATGACTTGGACACAGGTTGCGTGCCAAAACGAATAACGGTGTTCGGCATCACCTTGTCACAGAAGGCACCACTTTTCAACAGAGCGTCATAGTGATCGATACACAACGCTGTACACTGCTTGGGTACCTCTGAACGCAGATTCGATAATGGATCGCATAGCACCGGCCATTGAAGTGCACCGGCAAATCGCCAAAAAGCTTGTTTATCGACCCCAACCGGCAGTTCTCCAGCTATAATAATTCCTGTCTCAGACACAGCTAGAATGTCCTTGATCAGTTGTGCTGTGTCCGTATCCAAACTAGCGACACCTGTTAAACGTTTAGTAAATGTCGATGTAGGCGTTGCTCGATCAAAATCAATTAGCAAGGGTTCCCGGAACGGTATATTCAAATGAATCGGTCCATTGGGAGCTGTTGTCGCAACTGACAATGCACGGCTAACATGGCGATCAATAAAATCATGAATGTCCGCATTATCTTCTGGCAAAGGCATGTCCACACTATATTTCACATGCTCACCATACATACGAATCTGATCAATCGCTTGCGGTGCTCCCACTTCTCTTAATTCATGCGGACGGTCTGCCGTCATAACAATGAGTGGAATGCGCGCATAATAGGCCTCTGTAATCGCCGGATGATAATTCGAAGCCGCCGTACCCGATGTACAAAGCAGAACAACCGGTTTGCCAGATGCCTTCGCAATGCCCAATGCAAAATAAGCCGCGGAACGTTCGTCAACTTGCATATACACATCAAGATTCTCAGTCGAAGCAAATGCATAGGCCAGTGGCGTCGAACGTGAGCCTGGACTAATGACGACTGCTGACACACCTGCATTCATCAGCGCCCCGGTCATTCGCCGGACATAATCCGTCAATACACTCCGGTTATCCATTTAATTTTCCCCCAAGAGCCCGCATAACCGGTCTAAATTTAACCCATGTTTCATCATATTCTTGATCCGGATCAGAATCTGCGACAATTCCACCGCCTGCGTACAAATACGCACGATCACCGTCTAATAATGCAGAACGTATCGCTACCGCGAATTCCCCATTACCCGCCGTATCCGTCCAACCAATCGGTGCAGCATAATAGCCCCGATCCATATTTTCCTCAGACCGGATCATGTCCATCGACACATTTGTTGGAACCCCACCAAGTGCAGGTGTCGGATGAAGTGCCTGAACTAAACTAAAAATATCAGTCCCTTGCTCTACTTGCCCTTCAATCGGTGTGAATAAATGCTGGATATCACGAATTTTCATGAGTTTCGGTACTTTTGGCATAGTGATGTTTGTGCAAAACGTTTGAAATACCTGTGAAATCATATTGACAACATATTGATGCTCTTCTCGATTTTTATGATCCTCCAGCAGTTCCTCACCGAATGCACGGTCTTCCGCCGCCGACTTGCCGCGTTTAATAGATCCCGCTACACAAGCTGAATACGCTCGTCCTGCTGATATTTCGATCAATCGTTCTGGGGTTGCGCCAAAAAATAATTGGCCATCTTTTTGAAGGCCGAAATGATAACTTTCCTGCTGTTCATTTGAAATATGATGGAGCGCAGTGACAGCCGGCACTTCATTGTCAAAGTTTAGCTGTACGGAGCGTGCAATGACCACTTTCTCAGCTTCGCCGTTATTGATTTTTTCCGTCACATCCGCAACAGCCTGCATATAGTCATCCTTCGCAATTTCTTCAATTGACACGACTGTTGGCTTTGCCAGAAGGTTGAAATCTTCTACCTGTGCAATATGAATAAGACGATCTCTTTCTTCACGCAACTGCTCGAATTCTTCAGCCGCTTCACAGCTTTCCGTCACTAAGTTGATGGAAATAGAAGTTTTCCCATTTTTTATGATCAACTGGAAAGAAGGCACAACAAAATAAGCGGATGGGAATATCTTCCATTCAGCTTCCTTCACACTTTTCGGATCAAATGAAAACCCACCAAATAACACAGGCTCCATGTCTTTTTCTTCTTTAATAAGCGCAGCACGTAACGTATTCCATGCACTAGAAATATGTGCAAAACGTTCATTCACGCCTTCACTCGTCAATACTGTGGCATGCCCTATGCCGACAAGTGTCATGGTCTTATCAGCATTTTGCCAATAAAATCGTTTATCTTTGTAACAGGAATCCCCCGCTTCAAAAAAAGCAAGCGGTGAAATTCGCCCCGCATCGATGGTTTCCGTAAAAAATCGTACTGTATGATTCTCGATTTTCAATTGAGTTTTGCGGGTAGCGGTCAACTTCCGGTTCATCATTTTCCCTCCGTACATTCAGTGAACTCATTATGTGCTTATACCTTTATACTATCATACCGCATACAGATTTTTCGACATTTCGGCACATAATTAAGAAGGCAGCATGTCCACTTTGTCGAATTTAGAGTACAATAGAGTCAGTACAAAATGATAGGGAGCGAACAATTTTGCAACAGACAATAAAAGCAGATACAGGGTGGCGCATTTGGTGGCAACTGACGCGTCCACATACCCTTACAGCAGCATTTGCACCTGTGTTCCTCGGTACAATGATTGCATTACCAGAAGAAAACATCAATTTCACAATATTTTTCGCCATGCTCACCGCCAGTATCTTCATCCAAATGGCGACAAATATGTTTAACGAATACTATGATTTCAAGCGCGGTCTTGATACTGAGCATTCCATTGGCATTGGCGGTACAATTGTCCGCAATGGTGTCAAACCAAAAACCGTATTAAATCTTGCCTTTTTACTGTACGGAATTTCCGTCCTGATCGGCATCTACATTTGTATGGAGTCATCATGGCTACTCGCAGTTGTTGGTGTCCTATCGATGATGGTGGGCTATTTTTACACGGGTGGTCCATATCCAATCGCTTATACACCTTTTGGAGAGCTAGTATCTGGCGTAGTCATGGGCATGTTGCTCATTCTCATTGCCTTTTATCTTCAAACAGGAACCATCACGACAGAAGCCGTGCTATTATCTATACCGAGTATGCTGCTCGTCGGTGGAATCATGTTGGCCAACAACATCCGTGATATTGAAGGAGATACCGAAGGCGGTCGGAGAACACTTGCCATACTTGTTGGCCGCTCAAATGCTATTACTATTTTAATGTCCTTTTTCATCATTTCGTATGGCTGGATTATAGCACTGGTTATTTTGGGATACCTTACACCTTGGGCCCTTCTCGTTTTGCTCAGTGTCAAAAAGCCAGCAACTGCCATCACTGTATTCCGAAAAAATTTGCAACCACTTGAAGTCATGCCTGCTATGAAAAATACCGCTGTGACAAACACATTATTTGGATTGTTACTCGGTCTCGGTATACTCTTCAATCATTTATTCTAAAACAACAGCCTGCAGCCTCGAATAAAATTCGGTTGTAGGCTTTTATTAATCAAATCAGCAAACTTTGCACATACTGTTGGTATTCCCAAAAAGGACGTGACAAAACGTGCTGAATAAACAACAACAAGCAATACTAAAAAAAGAGTTACTGGAAATGAAGGAACATTTGGCAACAACAGCAGAAGAAACAGATAGTAAGGAAAGTGTACAAGAGTCCGCCGGAGAACTATCGATGTATGACAACCATCCAGGCGATATGGGCACAGAACTGTTTGAACGCGAAAAAGACGCAGCTCTCCACGTCCATGCTAACTCTGAGTTAGAAAAGGTCGAGAACGCCTTACAAGCAATGCAAGACGGCATTTACGGGAACTGTGAAGTCTGTCAAAAAGAAATTCCATTTGAACGACTCGAAGCCGTCCCCTACACGACGCTATGCATTGACCATGCGACAGAACAGGAAGTACCGCATGATCGTCCTGTTGAGGATGACATCCTGATTATGGCTAACCCAAATTCATATGCTGATAGAAGATCTGGAGAAGCACGTGACGGCGAAGACAGCTTTCAAGAAATTGCAAAGTCTGGCACCTCTGAGACCCCTTCAGACTTTATAGGCGACCATGAAAGCTATGACACACTATACAACAGCACAATCGAAGACGGAGCAACAGAAGCAATTGAGGAGTTTACAGGCACAGACATCAGCGGCAAAACACGCGGCTTCATCAGATCCGATGCATCCGAACAATATGAGGCGGAACTGGATAGCCAGGAGTATGAATAGAATAGCTTAATATAAAAAGCGACATCCTCGAGTTTGTTAGGCAATCGGGGATGTCGCTTTCATATAGTAGCAATTATGTACTTCTTTATTTAAAAACTATGCTACCTTGGAGTAAAACTGGACTGCCTCTAGACAAAACTGAACTACCAATTCTGCCAACTCGACTCCCCCTAGACGAAACTGGACTTCGAATATCAAAAACTGATCTACGTCCAATATGAAATCACAAGGCGGGAATACATTCTCAATACAAAACTCTATAATTCTCTGAACAATAAAAAAGCTATGTTGTTAGTTCATTAAGAACTTGCAACATAGCTTTTTTGTATGACCCCTACGGGATTCGAACCCGTGTTACCGCCGTGAAAGGGCGGTGTCTTAACCGCTTGACCAAGGGGCCAAATATATGGCGGAGAAGGAGGGATTCGAACCCTCGCACCGCTTTCGCGATCTATACCCTTAGCAGGGGCACCTCTTGAGCCACTTGAGTACTTCCCCATATAAATGGCTCCGCAGGTAGGACTCGAACCTACGACCGATCGGTTAACAGCCGATTGCTCTACCACTGAGCTACTGCGGAATGGTGGGCCTAAGTGGACTCGAACCACCGACCTCACGCTTATCAGGCGTGCGCTCTAACCAGCTGAGCTATAGGCCCTAATTTGGAGCGGATGAAGGGAATCGAACCCTCATCATCAGCTTGGAAGGCTGAGGTTTTACCACTAAACTACATCCGCATAAGATGGTGGCTCAGGACGGAATCGAACCGCCGACACAAGGATTTTCAGTCCTTTGCTCTACCGACTGAGCTACTGAGCCACATATGTACTACTTTTTTAAAAAAAATGGCGGTCCCGACCGGGATCGAACCGGCGATCTCCTGCGTGACAGGCAGGCATGTTAACCGCTACACCACGGGACCATTTGGT